>NZ_NCVA01000030.1:0-263 GCF_002096685.1 Streptococcus oralis subsp. dentisani
ATTGAGGCAGACACGCTGTTGCTCATGCTTGTGCTTGCTGATTGGCTAGCACTGATTGAGGCAGACACGCTGTTACTCAAGCTTGTGCTTGCTGATTGGCTAGCACTGATTGAGGCAGATACGCTGTTGCTCATGCTTGTGCTTGCTGATTCAGATGCACTGATTGAGGCAGATACGCTGTTGCTCATGCTTGTGCTTGCTGATTCAGATGCACTGATTGAGGCAGACACGCTGTTGCTCATGCTTGTGCTTGCTGATTGGCT
>NZ_NCVA01000024.1:0-255 GCF_002096685.1 Streptococcus oralis subsp. dentisani
TGATGCGGACACGCTGTTGCTCATGCTTGCGCTTGCTGAGTGGCTCGCACTGATTGATGCAGATACGCTGTTGCTCATGCTTGTGCTTGCTGATTCAGATGCACTAATTGAAGCTGACACGCTGTTGCTCATGCTTGTGCTTGCTGATTCAGATGCACTAATTGAGGCAGACACGCTGTTGCTCATGCTTGTGCTTGCTGATTGGCTAGCACTGATTGAGGCAGACACGCTGTTACTCAAGCTTGTGCTTGCTGA
>NZ_NCVA01000028.1:0-239 GCF_002096685.1 Streptococcus oralis subsp. dentisani
GCTGAGATAGAAGCTGAGTTCTGGTTGTTAGATGCTGAAGCTGAAGCACTTTGGCTCGCGCTTACTGATGCTGAAGTACTTTGACTTGCTGATACTGAAGCTGATTGGCTTGCTGATACAGATACTGATTGGCTTGCACTGATGCTTGCACTTACTGATGCTGAAGCGCTTTGGCTCGCGCTTGCTGAGATAGAAGCTGAGTTCTGGTTGTTAGATGCTGAAGCTGAAGCACTTTGGCT
>NZ_NCVA01000023.1:0-221 GCF_002096685.1 Streptococcus oralis subsp. dentisani
CAAAGTGCTTCAACATCAGTAAGCGCGAGTCAAAGTGCCTCAGCTTCAGCATCTAACAACCAGAACTCAGCTTCTATCTCAGCAAGCGCGAGCCACTCTGCGTCAATTAGTGCGAGCCAAAGCGCATCAGCTTCTATTTCAGCAAGCATCAGTGCTAGTCAATCAGCATCAAGCTCAGCAACAGCAAGTCAAAGTGCTTCAGCAAGTGCAAGCGTAAGTGC
>NZ_NCVA01000025.1:0-216 GCF_002096685.1 Streptococcus oralis subsp. dentisani
TCTGAGTTATAGTGATCCTATTTTGACCGACTTTGTGGCGCATGAAGAACTCGGTAAAGCGATTTATGAGCTGGATCAGCAGTATGCGAAAGCCAAGGCAGAAGCGATTGAGGCTGCTAAACGCAAGGCAGAACAAGAAGCCGCTGAGCGAGAAGCTTCTTATCGCCGTCATCACCCCATCCAAGCCTGGCTGAAGGATCGCTCGAATGAGATTGG
>NZ_NCVA01000026.1:0-203 GCF_002096685.1 Streptococcus oralis subsp. dentisani
AATCAGCAAGCACAAGCATGAGCAACAGCGTATCTGCATCAATCAGTGCGAGCCACTCAGCAAGCGCAAGCATGAGCAACAGCGTGTCCGCATCAATCAGTGCGAGCCAATCAGCAAGCACAAGCATGAGCAACAGCGTATCTGCATCAATCAGTGCGAGCCACTCAGCAAGCGCAAGCATGAGCAACAGCGTGTCCGCATCA
>NZ_NCVA01000036.1:0-105883 GCF_002096685.1 Streptococcus oralis subsp. dentisani
AAGCACTTTGACTTGCTGATACAGATGCTGAAGCACTTTGGCTTGCTGATACTGATGCTGAAGCCGATTGACTTGAGCTTACTGATGCGCTAGCTGATTGGCTTGCACTTACAGACGCTGATGCTGATTGACTTGAGCTTACTGATGCGCTAGCTGATTGGCTTGCACTTACAGACGCTGATGCTGATTGACTTGAGCTTACTGATGTGCTTGCTGAACGACTCGCGCTAAGCGATGCACTGGCTGAGGCACTAGCCGAACGACTTGAACTTACGCTTGCTGAGGCTGAGCGACTTGAGCTAAGTGATGCACTGGCTGATGCACTGGCTGAACGGCTCGAACTTACAGAAGCTGAAGCTGAGCGACTTGCAGATACTGAAGCTGAAGCTGATTGGCTTGAGCTTACTGATGCGCTAGTTGATTGGCTTGAGCTTACAGAAGCCGAAGCTGAGCGACTTGCGCTAAGTGATGCACTCACTGAAGCACTGGCTGAACGGCTTGAACTTACGCTCGCTGAGGCTGAACGACTTGCACTAAGTGAGGCACTCGCTGAAGCACTTGCCGAACGACTTGAGCTTACAGAAGCTGACGCTGAACGACTTGAGCTTACGCTCGCTGAGGCTGAACGACTTGCGCTAAGCGATGCGCTGGCTGATGCACTCTGGCTAGCACTCAAGCTTGCTGAGTGAGATTGACCTGCGCTAAGCGAAGCACTCGCTGAAGCACTTGAACTTTGGCTTCCTGATACAGAAGCAGATACGCTACTGCTCACGCTCGCACTGGCTGAGGCGCTTTGGCTTGCTGATACTGATGCTGAAGCGCTTTGGCTTGCTGATACTGATGCTGAAGCTGATTGGCTAAGGGATCCGCTTTCTTTAACATTGATTTGAATGTCCTTAAAGTTAAGCTGTCCTGCTTCGTCAGTAATCTTATATTTAAGTGTTACAGTTCCTGTTCCAGTAGGCGTCCCAGAAATTTGGATAGATGGGATATAGCCAGTTTTACCACCCCCTGATGGAACGGTTTTAGTAGTAACTGTTAATCCAAGTGCTTCTAGTTCTTTCTTACCATGAATCAGTTCAACCGCTTGATCTGCAAGGTAAGGACTTTGCCAAGAACCAACAGACTTGTCTCCTTTGTTATTACCATCATGAACATATAAAGTTTCATTAACTCGTTTACCAACTTCAACTTCAGGAACTAGTGGTTCAGGGGAAGGAGTTAGTGAGTCTTTGCTCTTGTTGATAATTGACTCCTGCGCAGCCTCCGTTACAACTTCTTCTGGACGGCCTAGATAGGTAAAGAATTCAGCATCCTTACCTCCCGATCCATTAGTCTGTCTGACGAGCATATTAGGATTTTCAGTTAAAACCGTCCCTGTAATAGTGAGTTTTGGAACATAGGTGAAATCAGCACGCCTTTCCACCCCTACAACATACCTCAAGCCACTATATTTGGTTGTACCACCATTACCAGTGTACAAAAACATAGAATTTTTAGCATCTTGCTCATATCTATACTGTATATCATTATGGAAATATAAAGTTTCATTAACTTTGTCTCCTACTTTATATTTCGCAAGAGGCGCCAATGCTTCTTTTTTCCCCTCAGCATCATACGTTACAGCAGGTCCCTTAAACTGAGTAGTAGTAAGGTTCATGAATATGCTGGTTTGAGGAAAGCTACGTCCATCAAAGGTCACATCCAGATTGACACTACTACTAAATGCTTTTGGATTATCACTCTTGAAAGTTACATATGGAATATAACGTCCAGGAGCCACTTCCACACGACCTGTTTCCGAGGTAATATTATATTTCTCTTGTGCTTCTTGCCAGTTTCGAGTCTCTAGAGTTTGTCTTGGAGAAAGTCCTGCAAACTCACTATCCTTATATGAACCGTAAGGATATTCGTCCGCATCAAATTGAGACTTATGCATATAATATGTTACCGAGAAAGGAACACCTGCTCGTCCCAGAAAGACCCGTTGTCTATTTAAACGACCACTTGTTTCTGGAGAGTTGATGCTATATGGATCGGTATTTAGAAAGAAAGGTTCTTTTGATCCAGTATCGATCGGATTTGCTCTAAAACCAGAATACCCTGTCTTTGGTGCAGTCGCTACAGTATTGTCAACCTTTTGGTTTTTCTCAGCTTGCTTGGTTGTATCCTTACCTTGGGCTTGGTTCTTATCTGCTACAACACCAGCTGCAAGGTTGTTGCTTGTTGTTGCTGCTTGGCTACTAAGTTGAGTTGCACTAGACAAAGCATCACCGAGTTTGCTTGATGCTAAGCTAGCTGCAGGTTTGGTATCGGCATTGAGTGATGCTGATGTAGAAGTTGAGACAGATGCTTGTACTTCTGATCCACTCGTTGCACTAGTGCTCTCAACTAGTGAAGTTGAAGCTTGAGCGCTCGCTGACGCTGATGGTGTAGAGCTTACTGATGCAGATGCTTTTGCACTTGCTGAGACTGATGTAGGAGCTGATGCTGATTGACTCGCTGACTCAGATGCTGGAGCAGTTGACTGACTTGCTGATGTTGAAGCACTTGCAGATACTGACTGACTCGCTGAGGCAGATTGGCTGACTGAAGCTGACTGACTCGCACTCGCTTGAGCCTCAACAGATTGACTGACTGATACGGAAGCTGAGGCAGATACTTGTTCTGCTTGAGCTTTCTTTACTTCTGCTTGCGCTTGAGCGATGATTGAGTTAGTACTTGTCTCAGTTGTTTCAGCTGCTTTTGGTTCAGCTGCGATGACTGTTTTATCCTTTTCTGCATACTCAGATGTTTCATCCGCATAAACAGTTTGCTCTTGAGTCATCACAAATCCTGCAGCTCCCGCGGCCAGGATTCCCCCTATACCCGCTAGCGTGTTAAAACTAAGGTGTGCGTGATCAAGTTCTTCAGTGTCTGACAGGGTACTAGAGACAACTTCGCCCATCCCACCGATACGGAAGAGATCCAATTGAGAGTTCGAGGCTTTTACCCAGTTTTTACCCGACTTGTAAAGCTTATAACGCTTTTTCTCATCTACGATCTCGAAATCTTTGTTAAACTTTTTACTTCGAAACATTTGTTTCCTTTCTTTTCATCAAAATGCGACCCTTTGTTAACCTCATGATCATTAACAAAGCGTAGTTGCGCTACCCTCTCAAAACCAGAGACAATCAAACCGCAGTCAGTCTCAGTTTTTATCCCTTTGACTCAGAAAAAGCAGATTCCATCTGGAATATACCAGTCGTTTTTATTTAGTATATACCATTTATCATTCTATCAAAACAGCTCCTCCTTTTCAAGCAATTATACTCGAAATGACAAATAAAAACACCTAATTTTTACCTAAAATTCGCTTTCAAGGATCAAATAATTGAAAACGTTTTATTATCTTTCGAAATCTCTTCCTTCCCCCACCCTTTCACACTAGTTCAGTTAGACAGGAACAAAAAAACCTTGACGAGCAAATCATCAAGGTTCATCTTTTCTAGAGACCATCTCCATCCAGAAAAGTTCCTAAAAAAAGCGTCCCAACTGCATGAGTAGTGTGACCAAAAGAGTTACGAGAAAGAGAACTCCGCCCAGCACGGCAATCATGCTAAAATCTTGCTTCTCCCTTTTTAGGGGTTTCTTTCGATTATCTAGCTGTTCTCGTATATGTTCTTGTAAAATGCTATTGTCCTTGTTAGACATGTGCTCCTCCTTTTCTGTTGATAGAAAGGAACTTGCTTTCATCGAAAGCAAGCCCTTGTCTTATTAGCTTATAAAATTGCCTTGTAGGCTTCCAGATCAGCCTGATTCGCCGCCTGTTTTTGCTTAGCAAGAGCAGCCTCCATTTCAGACGGAAGAGAGAGAACTCCCTGAATCTTACCTACCATGGCTGATACATTTTCCACCGGATAAATATGACTTTCTGCAACGAAACGATGATTGTGACAAGTCGTCTCAAAACTGAGAATCAGCATATTATTCTCAAAAGCTGTTCGACTACCATTGAGAATTTCATCACTGATATTGATATCCAGATACAAGTCGCAGCGAGCAAAGAGCTCATTCACCTTAGCTGGACGAATATTAGGGTAGAGGGAAATATTCGGATAGCGATTTAATTCCATTAAACGACTTGACATCTCAGTGATCGCTCCAATATGGAAATGAACATTTGGTAATTGAGTCAAAAGTGGTTCAATTTGCTCGATTTGGTCACTATTCGTCAGAATCAAAGCTTCTGGATTCATATTATTGAGGCGATGGTATTGATAGAGATAACCGACATTGCGGAAGTAACTCTTCTCTTTTGGTGTCGCAAGCTTGAGGATTTTATCATAAACTTGTTTATCCTGTACTGCGATACGGATGTTTCGATGAGGCAACTGCATCGCCGCTTTCATGTTACCCGGCAACTCCTCTCCAATTGGCTCCTGCCAGAAAAGAATATCCTCTGCTCGTCCTTCTTTCGGAGTCAGACCAACGGCTACTAAAAATGGTGTTGCTAGAGAATTGTAGATAATGCGATCTGTATCATACCCACGATATCGCAAGTAAAAGATTACAAATTCTTGCTTAGAATTGAAAATATGGCGTTTTCCATCAAGAGTTAAGACAATATCCTCTGTTAAATGATTTTCCATAATCACCGTCACGTTATCCTGATTAAAGTAGCGTGTATGAGTTGGACGTTGGGCATCATCATAGGTAATCTGTGCAAAGAGACGTCCCTTGCGATTGTAAATGTCTGCAGCGCGTACACGACCCTGATCATCCAACCACTCGACTGCACGAACGCGACGTTCATGTGTCGGTTGACGGTAAAAGATATTGGCACGTTTCTTACCCATGTCCAAGATTTCACCATTAACATTGCTCGAGCGAATTTCCCACAAATGAGGTTTCGGAACAAGGTTAAAATAAAGAGGTAGATCGTCCTCTGAAGCCACATCTCCAGTAAAGTAACTGTAAGGCGACTCGACATCAGGTGCGAGGTAGCCATCGTCTCGGATCACGACAACAGGGCAGTCTAGCCCAGCTGCCTTAAGTGAACGTAGTAAATCAAAACTCGCTTGATCATAGCGTTCAAATAAACAAATCATAGTGTTTATGCCTTTCTTTTCGAATCCCTACTGATGCTGTGCAGATTGAACAAGATCATACCAACGCTGGGCAATATGTTCATCAAGATATGGTTCTGCCACCTCGTAGGATACACGGGATAGATCTTCTTGGGAATGTTGAGTAAATAGCTGGACAATCTTTTCTGCGTATTCCGTTGTCATTGCATCCAGATCATCTGGACGTGCCTCAGGAATCAAGTAGCCATTTTCCCCATCACGAATAAAGGTTGGATTTCCATAACGTACATCAAAACCAATAATTGGCAGACCAGAACCAACCGCCTCTAACAAGGTCAAACCAAATCCTTCACTTGTAGAGGCAGAGAGGTAAGCAGAGTAATTTTGATAAACATCTGCCATGTGGTGATGCCCCATCAGACGGATATACTCTCCTGCATTTAACTCATGAATCAACTGCTCCAACATGGCCCTTTCACCACCCGTACCATAGATATCAAAAGTGATTTCAGGTAATTGCTCATGTGCCTTCACTACAGAGTGAATCAACCAATCAATATGCTTTTCACTGGCTAGGCGCGAAGCTGTAATCAATCCAAACGGCTTGCGCTCTCCTTCTGGATGACGCAATTGATCTAAACTTCCCACTGGAATAGTCAATATTTCCTTTGGTTTGATGGTTGTATATTGAGCGAATTGTTCTTTGAGTAGGTTCGTTTGCGCATCGGTCGAATTAATGATATAGTCCACTTCGTCAGCATATTCGAACTGATACTCATAATAGTTATTCCATAAAATATAGTCTTTCTCAGCAGGATTTTCACTAAAGTGGTCTGCATGAACGATTACGACTAGCTTTGCAGCGCCCTTATTAGCAAAGATAGCTTGACCAATATCTGTCTCTCGGTCTAAAATCAACAAATCTTTGTCCGTCAGAGACAGACTTCTCATAAAATGCGCGACAAACTCTTGCTTAGAATAGAAAACATGATTTGGGAAACGATAGACTTGCGTCTCCTGTCTACCATCGACTTCATTGATGATTTCCTCATAAGCCACACTGCCATCTTCATTGAGCCAGGTACGTTGATATAATTGCGCATGACCATTCATCGGACTAAAATACTCGATAAAATTCTTCGTATAAGTGTAGTACTCTTTTTGAATCAAACAACCACGCGAAACAATTTCAGCGCGCTCAATCAACTCTTTGTCCATATCACAGGCATAACAAGTCACAAAATCACCATCACCAAATACTAGTCGGATCGTCTTCATTTCGGTGTCGCGGATAATTTCGAGGGGCTCTTTATCGAAACTCGCTAAGACCTGTGTTAGCGTATAGGTCGTCGGTGCAATTTTGACATCTGTAAAATGCTGATAAAGCCAGATAACCTCAGAATCTTCAAAGCCGATATTCTTTGTCAAATGTTCAATGTTATCAGCAGATATAAAATCCATAAAGATGAACTTCGCTTCTAAGCCAACACTACGAAGCAATTTTGCACGGTAGATCTGCGCATATTCTACACCGCTACTCGCCCAGCCAATCCCCAAATTGATGTTATAAATTGTCATATTTGATTATCCTCTTACAAAAAGTTATCTCGTTTAATTCTTGAAAGACGTTTGATTCTCTTGCCCTTATCATCATCTAACTTATCTTCGTCTTTCTTTTTAGGTTTTGCGCGACGTGAAGTGATGTAGCTGACAGAGATGGTACTATCTGTTCCTGTTTTTGCAAGGGGTTGTTCGAGATGGAGTTTCTCTCTCTCAGGCACCACCTCTTCTTTCTCCTTAGCAACTTCTTCTGGTCTATCAAGTTCTTTACGCAATTCTTGAATTTTTTTGATATCTTTTGGTTTACCATCGATATCGTCCAGTTCTAGAAAATCATCAATTCGACTAATAATATTTTTAATTTTTTCTTTTTGTAAATTATACAATCTCTCAGCCTCTGCCCGTTTTTTGGTCAGAGTATCGATTTCTTCGAGAATAGATTCTCTCGTATCTAAGTAGTCTTTTTGTGCCTTTTCTAAAACTTCTTTAGCTTCTTTTTCGGCCCTATCATGAGCTTCAATGACAAGAGATTTGGCATAAATGACTGCTTCACCAATCTCTTTTTCTTGATTCTTCATAGAGTCGATTTTTTTACGTAGGGATTCAATCTTTTCATTCTTCTTTTGAATTTCACGATCGAACCCTTCCTCTAATGCTTCGATACAATCTTCGACTTCCTTAGCACGGTAGTTACCGAACAATGTTTTCTTCAGTCTCATTTTGCTCCCTCTATTCCTTACTTATTCTGATTTACACCACTACTCCTCATTGTAGCATAAAATAGCGTAAATTGCTATTCTTTTCTAAGCTCTAAACAAGGAAAATATCCTAAGCTGCTATCAAGCAAAAACCGAACTTAGCTTAAAGTCCATCTATTTCTAAAAAAATGTCTGATTGACAGATCAGACATTTTCAAAAGTAAAAATACGAACACTACTTCTAGGGTCGAAGAAATTCAGTTATTACTTCCTATTTTAAAAATTTAGTTCCGTCCAAGTAAGCGGTGTATAGCCAAGCAATTCCACACCATCATACTCGACTGTTTTCACGATCTCTTGGATGTTTGTTTTCAATTCTTCAGTTGCTACACTATTTGAATCATCCAAGACCACATCATCTTCCACGACGAAGAGTGGTTTTTGGTAACGATCATAAAGATTGTTCATCACGAGACGAAGTCCCACAGAATCTATGCGATTTTGATTTTGACCATTATTTGCATATTTGTTGATAAAAACTTCTTGGGAATTGCTTGATGCATAATAACTGAAGCTGACAAAGTCAATTTTCCCATCTCTTAGGACAAAGAGGTCGTCGTTTTCAATATCCAAGGCGATTTGATCACGTTCTAAACGACGCAAAAAGTGATTTGGGTAGTATCCACGAACTTGCACGTCTGTAAACAAATAATTTTCCCTATCTTTGACTTCTGCTTCCATTACATCAATAGCATTTTCAGTTTGCTGACTGTAGTTTTTACTAACAACCATCATCCCACCAAACTGAAACTCTGGGTTGATTGTTTTTCCGAGCTTGATTGCACGTGCAGAAGCAACTAATTGATAATGAGCTGCTTGCCAAATCACCTGTTCTTGATTGTCATCTGCTCCAAAAGACAATCCTCCACCAAGAAACGGCAAATGGTGCAAAACGTTGAACTCATTGAAGGTAATCCAATACTTCACTTTGTCCTTAAAGTACTGAAAGACAGCTTCTGCGTAACGCTCAAAGAGTTCAATCATCTTGCGGCTTTTCCAAGCTCCATATTTTTCGTATAGATTCAGCGGAAGGTCAAAGTGACTCAAGGTCACAATCGGTTCGATATCTTTTTCTAATACGTCATCGATGATTGCTTCATAATATTTCAACCCCTCTTCACTCGGCTGCAGCTCTTCACCATTTGGAAAGATGCGTGCCCAAGAAATCGAGATTCTATAGGCATTAAAACCCATTGATTGAATTAAATTCAGCTCTTCCGTATAATCTCTCTGACCTACTGAAGCAAATCTCCCTAGGATATCATAAGATCCTAAAGGTACATTTTTGTAGTCAACTGTTCCATTCAGAACTTCTATCCGAGACTGGTCAACTGGTAATACATCTGTAGTACCCAAACCTTTGTTACTATTTGACATCATATTTCTAATCATAGTGGCTCCTTTTGATTTTTATTATTTCTATTTAATGATTGCAAGTTCTGTTTAGAAGGATTTCTCATCTTCCTTTTTTTGAGTAATAGCAGCCAAACCAGACAATTCACTTGCAACATTTCTTAAGTCACGTGCTAGGGGCTGCGAACCTGGTCTGAGTAGGTGATAGAGTTGGCGTTCCGTCATCCTTAGATTTGTTCCATTTGATTCTGAATAGTGAGACAGATGTTTCAGAGAGGCTTGCAAATCTACATTCTTTATTGATTCCTCTCTATTTTCAAGCTCCTGTTGCTCCTCAGCAATATGTGCTTGAGATGATTCTTCTTCAAAAATTTCAGGCGTCATCACTTCTTGCACTTTTTGCTGGTGAGTTAGAGGGCTCATATCCAGTTCAGAGAGGCTCTTATACAGACGTTCCGAAGCATGCAAGTCATGCGCGAATACTTCTGTCTCCGCTACACTCTGTCTATAGGAACCAAATTCTGATTCTAACATACTATAGGACTGAGATAAGGATGCCTTCCTTAAACTCACCGAATCAGCTACACTCTGACTTTGACTTAAGGATTCAGATATTTGTTGGCTTTGACTTAAGGATTCGGATTCACTGGTATAGAGGATTTCGCTCAAACTTAACGACTCGGACTCAGAAAGTAGATGAGAAATCATCTCACTCAAGGAAAGAGATTCAGAAAGCGATTCCCATTCACTCTGGCTCAAGCTATAAAACTCAGACTCGGAGACACTCTGACTCGCTTGCTCTGATTCGGAGTAGCTCCACCACTCTGATTCTGAAGAGCTTTGAGATTCAGAAAGCGATTCCCATTCACTCTGGCTCAAGCTATAAAACTCAGACTCGGAGACACTCTGACTCGCTTGCTCTGATTCGGAGTAGCTCCACCACTCTGATTCTGAAGAGCTTTGAGATTCAGAAAGCGATTCCCATTCACTCTGGCTCAGACTATAGAACTCGGACTCGGAGACACTCTGACTCGCTTGCTCTGATTCAGAAGAACTCCACCACTCTGATTCTGAGTGACTTTGGGATTCGGAAATCGATTCCCACTCACTCTGGCTTAAGCTATAGAACTCAGACTCGGAAACACTCTGACTTGCTTGCTCTGATTCGGAGTAGCTCCACCACTCTGTTTCTGAGTGACTTTGAGATTCGGAAATCGATTCCCACTCACTCTGGCTCAGGCTACAGAACTCGGACTCGGAGATACTCTGACTCGCTTGTTCTGATTCGGAATAGCTCCACCACTCTGTTTCTGAGTGACTTTGAGATTCGGATATCAATTCCCATTCACTCTGGCTCAGACTATAAAACTCGGACTCGGAGATACTCTGACTCGCTTGTTCTGATTCGGAAGAACTCCACCACTCTGATTCTGAGTGACTTTGAGATCCGGATATCGATTCCCATTCACTCTGGCTCAGGCTATAGAACTCGGACTCGGAAACACTCTGACTCGCTTGCTCCGATTCGGAAGAACTCCACCACTCTGCTTCTGAGTTGCTTTGAGATTCCGAAACGGATTCCCACTCACTCTGGCTCAGACTATAGAACTCGGACTCAGAAACACTCTGACTTGCTTGCTCTGATTCGGAGTAGCTCCACCACTCTGATTCTGAGTAACTTTGGGAGTCTGAAACAGATTCCCACTCGCTCTGGCTTAGGCTATAGAACTCAGACTCTGAAACACTCTGACTTGCTTGTTCTGATTCGGAAGAACTCAACCACTCTGATTCTGAGTAACTTTGGGAGTCTGAAACAGATTCCCACTCGCTCTGGCTTAGGCTATAGAACTCAGACTCTGAAACACTCTGACTTGCTTGTTCTGATTCGGAAGAACTCAACCACTCTGCTTCTGAAGAGCTTTGGGATTCGGATATAGATTCCCATTCACTCTGGCTCAAGCTATAGAACTCGGACTCGGAGACACTCTGACTTGCTTGTTCTGATTCGCTCAAGGAAAGGGACTCTGAGTACGCAATACTTTCACTCAAAGAGAATGCATCCGTATCCTGACAAAGGGATTCCCCTGTCAAATGCTCAGAAACAGAGAGGCTATCAACCAAGGAAAGGGACTCAAATTCAGATTCTGAAGAAGAGACCACTAATGAGTAGTTCTCAGACATGGACTCTCGAAGCGAGAATCCTTTTGCTGATATACTCTGGCTAAACGACTCACTGTACGAATCTGCGACAGAAAGGCTGAGGGAAGCTAAAGCGCTAGTTGACAAGCTCTGACTAACATTTCTTATCAAGTCAGCCACTCCCAAACTGTTCCTTTCCTGAAAGTCTTCTAAGGCTTCCATGACAGAAACTGATTCTGTTGGTAACTCAAGATCTTCACTAGCACTCAGAATAATTTCCTTTTGCTCTTTGAGTTTTCGACTAACGGGCTTTGATTTAGTTTCATCCAGGCTACGGTAATCACTATCTTCCCTACCCTTTTGCTTAAACTTTGATATCAAACGTTTAAATCCCTTTAGCTCTTCGTTATTATTTTTGCTCATAATATGATTTTCTCCAAAAATACAGTTATATCATCATTATAAAGTCTACAACAGAATCTGTCAAAGCATTAGCCAAAGAAAACTTCTAATTTCCCAGAAGGCTTTATATTGATGTAACTCAATGCCATGTTTTTTATAATGTTTAGATTTATATCTGCATTCATTCTTTTGTATGATTTAAAAGCTTCTTTATGAAACTCAAAGACAGGATTTTTTTGGGCATACCCTTGACTAGACACCAAACCTTGAAATTGCTGTAAATAGTCAACCTGCTCAACCCAACAGTCATCTATCGCTCTCAAAACAACAGTTCGTTGAAATTGATTGAACAACTCTGAATCCTTGATTTTATCTTTTTTCTGCTGGTATTCTGAAACAAGGAGGTCAGATAAAAACTTTTTAACTTGCCGTAAATCCGTGACATCTAGATCATCTGGAATATCCTCGCAGTAATAACTAATGTTATCCAAAACAAAGCGAAATAAATCCGCCCGCTCTTTAAACGGTGTTTTACTTGTATAAATGTCCACTGCATCCGACAGGATAGACAAGAAATAAGTCAAATCAAAGTCTGGATGAGAGATGAACTTATTACGCTTATTGTAGATAATCTGTCGCTGAATACGGATACTTTCATCATATCGTTCCGTTGAACGTCTGGAAGCCGCTGACGCGTTATCACTATTCTTCTGAGCTTCTTCAACCGCATGTCTAATACGACGAGAAGTCAAATGAACCTTTTGTTTTTCCTCTGGTTTTGCAATTTCTTTGTGATAGTACTCACTAATCCATTTGCTACCAGACTTAGAAATAAGATCATCCTCAAGAGAAATAAAGAATTTGCTCAACCCTGGAGCGCCTTGTCGTCCGGCACGACCGCGAAGCTGCAAATCCACTCGCTCACTGGACATTCTCTCTGTTCCAACAACAGCAAGTCCACCCAACTCAGCAACCCCTTCTTCCAAGATAATATCTGTTCCACGACCTGCCATTGATGTTGCTACCGTCACTGCAGAACGTCTACCAGCCAGTGCGATCATCTCAGCTTCTTTCGCTGCATTATGGGCGTTCAACACATTATGGGCGATTCCCTCTTGGAGTAAGAGCATAGAATAAATCTCAGACATTCCAACTGATCCTGTCGCAATTAAAACTGGCTGACCTTTTTTATGTAATTTTTTGATATACTCCAATGAAGCATATAACTTTTGAGGAATCGTGAGATAGATTTCATCTGGATAATCAATTCGTAAATTGGGTTTTCGTGTAGGAACAACTACGACTCCCAAGTCGTAAACGTCTCTGAACTCCTCCTCACAAACTTTACCAGTACCCGTCATTCCTGCTAATTTTGGAAACATTCTAAATAAATTTTGATAGGTAATAGAGGCCATCGAACGCGTTTCCAATGTGATTTTCACACGTTCTCTGGCTTCTAGTGCTTGGTGCAGTCCTGATTGGAGTTTGTTCCCTTCCAAGAGACGTCCTGTCGCCTCATCCATCAGTTTAACTTCGCCATTATCCACCGTATACTGACGATCTTTTTCAAATAAGTGGTTAGCTCTCAAAGCTAGGTTAATTTGGCGAATGAGCTGGTAATTATCTGGATCATAGGCATTCTGAACGCGGAAATAAACCTCTGCTTCCTTTACTCCTTTTCTCGTCAACCATACAGACGTCCGAGTGGAGTCTAAATTAAAATCTTCCCCTTCTTTTAGAGTTTTTACAAACTCATCACACGAGAGAAAGAGGTTGGATTGAACCCGAGGAGAACCTGAAATGATTAGGGGCATCTGCGCACTATCTAGCAAGGCTGCATCTACTTCATCGACCAAACAAAAATAAAATTTTGGCAAAAACTTCTTTGATTGAGATGTCGCCAAGTTTTCTTCTAGGTAATCAAACCCTAACGCACTATGTGTTGTATAGACAATATCATTCTTATAGATTTGTTGTTTTTGAGGAATTTTAAGTTTTTTTGTCGGATCGTCCGAGACACCAACCCCAACGGTCATTCCTAAAAATCGAAAAACGGGTGCCATTTGTTTAGCATCACGCGCTGCCAAATATTCATTGGCCGTGACTAGGATTGTACTTTTTTCCGTCAAAGCATTTAGGTATAAAGGAAGGATAGCTGTCAAGGTTTTTCCTTCCCCTGTTCTCATTTCTGCAATCTGATTGTCTTGCATAACCAAGGCCCCTAAAACCTGAACATCATAAGGATATAATCCTAATACACGCTTGGCTGCCTCACGAATGGTTGCGTACGCTTCTGGCAAAATGGACTGCAAGCTTTCTCCTCCAGAAAGGCGTTCTTTAAACCATTTTGTCTGAGCTTGCAGTTTCTCATTTGACATAGCTGCATAACTATCAGATAGTTTATTAACCTTCTCCAAAATCTTTTTGTAACGCATTAGTTTATAGGAGTTGGTCAAATTGAATCGTTTAGTTTTCATTCTCTCTCATCCACTCTTCAATCTTTTCCAAGTCAATTGCTTGAAGTAAAAATGACTTATCTAATAAATATTCAATGTTTGCTAGTTCACGTGGTCTAGTCTTCAAGTCCGCATATTCCTTAACTTTTGTCGGATTAAATTGCTGTAGCAATAATTCTTTAAAAATAGGCGGATTTACTCGACTACGGTAACGTTCCAGCAAGCGTTGATAGTCTAGTTCGCTTAAAAACTCATCCGTCACAAGAGCGTATGAATTTCCAAATTGTTTGGAGTAATGCAAGGCCGCAATATTAGAAATCGCTCCATAACCAACAAAAGCCACTTTTTCAAAAAGATGCTCTTGCGCTAATTCTTCAATCGTTTCAAGCAAGGTTTCGTAAAAACGTTCCTCCATGTATAGGAGCGCTTCTCTATAAGACGAATTAACAATCAATACATTTGAGAAATGTTCACGAACACGTTCTGGAATAAAACCTGTTCGATTGAGTTCAGGTTCAGTAAAGCAAACATACATCGTTTCTTTCTCGGAATCCTGATGAAGCAAATCAGAAATCCAGTAGCGATCCACTGTATAATCCGCCAACTGCTCCTCAGCAACATAAATCCCTTCAAAAAGGAAGCGATGACAACCCGAGCTGACTAACTGCACCTTATAATATTGTGTATTATCTGGAACGCATACGCTGACTCTCTCTCCCTGTTTAATGATCTGATTCGAAATTTCTTCATCTCGAGCATCCATAAATTCAACTTTTAAGTATGTTGAATTTTCTGGGATGGTTTCTATATGACTGCCAAAAATATAGTTTTGCCCACGTTTCAATTCAGGAAGCTGACTCGCATTGCGTAAGGCCTGATAGTTTGCCCGTGAATGCCATTCATGAATAACTGTCCCCGAAGGCATGAACTGGTTTTCATACAAAACATGACCACCATCTAACAGTTTGACAGATGAACCGTATAGATACTGAGATATGCTTTGGATATCCCAATAAGCAAAATAGACTTCTTCCTTGTATCTCACGATTTAAACTCCCTTTCAAAACTATTCATTAATAGCGTTTTATATTGATTAAAGAACCATTCGACAATACCTTGTGTATCGTCGTTGTGTCGTCCAGTCAATCCCTTACTGATAACGCTGACGCGGTAATCTCGCTGTCCTAACTCATCCAGCATATCGGGATAGGCCGACATATCATAGTCATCTTGATACATAAAGGAGATAATGAATTTTGTTCTTGAGAAATCAGCTGACTCAAAAGCCGTCCAGAAACGTTCGTTAAGCTGAGCTGTAGCTTCACTTGATAACTCCCCTATTGTGCGGTACACCAAATCCAGTGACGTTGGAAATCCTCCCGGACGAATAGTTGACTCATTTTCTGCCATATCTCCTAAGTTTACAAGAGGTTTTCCGACAATGACGGCATGAGGTTCCAACTTAGAACTATAGTAAAGGGCGCCAAAAGTCCCCATTGACAAACCTGACAAGGTCAGTTGTTCCTTCGTAAAGCCGAGTTCATCTAAGCAGTTATGAACCACTTGGAGAAGTTTTTGTTCCAGCTCCTCCGATCCAAGATAGAATGCGCCCCCTTCTGAACGCGGATCCCCTACTAGTAAGAATGGCGATCCCAAATTATTCATCATCCAGTATCCCTCGAATCCCTCTGCGGGACGGTACCCTGAAAAATAGATGTTCAACGGTGGTTTCAAATCTCCTGGATGGAAGAAATAAATCAGTTCTTCTCTATTTTTATCGCTAATTCGTTTTCCTCCGACTAACAAGTCTCCATAGCCTAGATGGGAGTCTCGATAGTGGCAGGGACCAAGTTTTACAATCCCTTGTCCCTTTGCTTGAATACTGATACTCAAATAATACGAATCATTTACATCTAACGTCAGAGGCCGATCAAAGCTCGTTTCATCATAAATCCATTCTTGCATGGGAGAATTTCCAGCTGGAAAACCTTTGACAACGTAGCGGATCGAACAACCTTCTGAAACCCTGAACTCAGGCCACAGATCTAAGGGCATCTCCCCACTCAGAAAAACATTATGTTGATAGGTCGCAATAGTCTGATAATCTTCACCGTATCGGCCACACAAACGAAGGTAGTTTGTCCCTTCATAACTGATTTGACCCTCAAAAGATGGTGCAGCGACTAGATGATTAACACTTAGTTTCGTTCCATTTTGCTTGGAGAAAAAACCACGTGAAAATATATGTAGCATCTGCTCTGGATTTTCAAAATTTGTTTTCACAGCTTTTTTGCGCAAAAGAAATCGTTCCAGCGTTTTTGTAGTGATTTGACAACGCTCATGATAGAACATACGGTAAACCTGAATTTTCTGATCCAAGATAGTGACATGCTCTAAATATTCAGCAGTATCTACCAACACGACATCAAACGGTTTGTCTACTTTTTTCTTCTTTTTTTTCCCGTTTTCCGCCTCAACTTCTCTATTTAAGATCCCGATATCTTCTGGCAATAAAGAGACGATGTCTTCTGGTTTGACAAATGTCCATTTTATATTACTAGGAATTTCATATTGCTCCTGCCAATTTTCATCAGCAATTTGCAAAACACTAATTTTTTTCATTTCCTTTTAATTCCTTTATGGTATTTTTCCACATATCGACAATCTCACCCCTTGTATACTGTTCAATCTTCTTGACTGAGTGAACTAGAGATTGATTCCAATGTTCTAAGTTTGTGAGGTAGTATAAGAGTGCCTCTTCAAAATCTGAAATATCATCTAGAATCCAACCATTTTCTCCATGCTTCACATAAGAAGAACTATACAAGTTAACCTGAGGGATCCCTCCACTAATGCCAGCAATTTGAGTCAACACATCAGCTGGAGTTCCCAAATCTAGTATAATACGAACGTACTTCAGAACTTTAATCAAATCGCTGTCGCTATGAATGGTCTCAATATCAATCCGTTCGCGAACAATCTCCTCTTCATCATCAAGAACTCGGTTTTCACCTCTCGCTCTCTTCTCTTTATCAACAAAAATCAATTCTTGTTCATATTCTGGCTTAAGAGATCGATAGCTTTCTAGTACCTGTTTTATATAGGCCTCTCGACCAAAATCCTGACTTTGTGTTCCAACCAGCAAGTCAATCCATTCATTTTTCAACATCATTTCAAACAAAGTCGTAAACACATATTGAATTTGATCTGCTGGTAGATTGTCGTAATTGACGTAAACAATCAACTCTTTTTTTCTTTGACTATGCCCTAGGTTTAGATGAGTATCATAAGGCGGAATCTCATAAAATCCCGGCAACTGTTCTAGATCCACATTAGCTGCTATCGTTTCAATTTTATTTAAACTATCGACAACGAAGAACGGCGTGTCTGTCAAATCCGTTAGCAGCTGCTCCTGATTTGTAATTGGATAGCGATCTCCAAAAAAAGACAAGATAACATGATGGTTTTCCTTAATCTTTTGGAAAAAGTGATTGTGCTGCACATCTGACGAAATCACAATCGTATCATCCTTGGTTAGCGAAGAAGTTAAATACTGATCTAGTTTTTCATTGATCAATTCTTCGATATCTCGGTAAACTTCTTTTGCAAATGTAACCTGCGCCTCAGGGTTGATAAGCACTTGATGATTTTCTGTACCCAAAAATTCCCTAAACTGCCATGTACCTTGTAAATTTAAATAATCTTGGTAGTAAGGTTGATCATTTTCAAAATAGATGACACTCGAAACAAATCCACGATCATCAAAAATTAGCTGATGATTTGTCTGCCCACCCTCAAAATAAGTAATATCAAAGAAATTACCTGTTTGTGAAAAGTTAATTTTAGCATAGTGTTCTTGATTTAAATATACCTCAATCATAAAAGGAGTATAGAAGAATTCTACTCCTTGAGGCCATTTAATATCTTCCAGACGAATTTTACGTACAGATACATCCGTCAGACCTTGTATGGTATCAAATAGATTCCATACAGTTTCTGGCAATATTCTTTGCTGATAAAGAAAGGTTCGAATATGTGGTGAATAGTTCAAAATCAGAGTGGTATTTGCCTCTCCTGATTGCTGAAACATTCGCAGCAAATTCACCGCATCATCAAACATCATATTTTTAGACACGTAATAGAAAGGCAGGGTGGTAGAATACCATTTCCGATCTTGTCTATACCAAGATGGTACAAAGTAAAACATATCCCTCTATTCTCCTTTAAATTCTAATTCTTTGTGGTAGTAAGTCCCAATTCTCAAGATACGTATTTCTTCATGCAAAGGCAAGAGCATACTGACTAAAATGATCAATGTACTTGGTATAGTCAAAAGCAAATTTGGAAGAGGTAGGAAGAAATTAATGAAATAGGGTAAACCAATAAAAACGATCAGGTAGAGTGCTCCTACGTTAGATTGTAAGGAAATGTAATGTTTCAAAACTTTTAAAGTTGCTTTCCCAGGCTGGATATAATCTAGGTATTCTCCTTGACGTTGTAAACGTTTCGCTGTTTCTTCTGGTTCTAAGTTGATATAGGCAAATAAAATTGCAAGAAGATAGATAGCCAGTAGGTAAAAGGCTAAACTTAGGGGTTTTGTAAAGTCAAATAAACTACCAAAATTTTTTGTAAAACCATGTCCAAACCAGTCTAATACCAACTGAAGCAACATAATAACACTCGAGGCATACATAATAGGCATTCCCCCAGAGGGAAGAAATTTGATAGGGAGGTAAGATTTGCCGTAGTAACGACTACTTAGCATGACTCGATTTAGAGGCAAACGAATTTCAGCTCTCTCGCAGACCACAGCGATATAGCCCAAGAGCAAAAATGAGATCGCCGCACCTACTAGAAAGGCTAATCCTTCTTTAGAAAAAACAGATTGTCCTATCAATACCACTAATTGGTTAGCAAATTGTAGCAGAATTCCTGAAATAATAATAATTGTCTGCCCGCCTACTCCCTTGCTAACATTCAAACCAGCCAACCAAATAATAACAAAGCTTCCTGCTACAACAGTTGCTAGCACAGCCATATTATAAATCCAATCATCTACAAGAAGCAAAAAGCGTCCATTTTCCGAACGAGCTGTGTACATAACAGCTATCCCTTGTAACACGGAAAAAATCAAAGTGAGAATCTTTTGCACAAAATCCGCTTTTTTCAATGACCAGGACTGGATATTCCAACTTTTATTCAAGTTGATGACCTGCCAGACAATCATCGTCGTAATCCATGGACCTAATCCCAGAGAAAACATGGAAATCTGAGAGACATCTACTCCTGCCAAGGAATACAAATAGGCCAAGGGATTTTGCTCAGTTATTTGTGAAAAACCTGTATTGCCATTGTATCCTGGAAGTAAAATATGGCGACCAAGTAAATAGAGCGCAATGATCAAAATTGTAAAAATTGCTCTTCGGAAAAAAATACTTGTTCGTTTCTGTTTCTTAAGACCGAAATGTTTCATCTATCATCCTTTATTCTTTATATTTAGCACGTCTTGCGATCATTTTCTAGCAATGTTCATGCACCATCGTAACAGCAAGACAACTCAAGAAAACAGGCTCATCCCACTGATAATCAAGATAGGATTAACTGGCTTACCATGATATTTCACCTACGAAATACAGGAGCACCTCATGAGTGTAAATCTACTTGGAGCTTCTCTTCTATCCTTGAATATTTTCATGTGAGAACACCTGTTCTTCCATTTTTTCTATTTGAACATTATCAAATGCATAAACGGATTTACTTAATCCTTAAAATTTTTATAAGTATATCAACTCTGTCATCATGATTGACATCTAAAAAACCATTCCCATACCAAATCTCTGAAGGGTAAGGAATTTTACGCTTTCTCATCTGATCATGATCTTTCGAAAGTTGAATGGATTTTATCCGATTTTTCTCATTAAAAAATCATTTATAAAAATTACCAGTGCCTACTATTGTAGCATATTTATCAATTATTTTCAAACACGACCTCTCTTTTTATAAGTGTGAAGAGCACTTTATGAATTTTGAACAAAATCCATTTGGAATAGGATTGACTATTCTAAACATTTATTTACTATTACAACTCAGACGAAAAAGACCAGAGCGTCACTCTGGCCTTTTCCTGTTCAGTTTAGCTTGTAACTAAACTTAATCTTCTTTTTTGCGAGTAGTAGCTGCAAGGCCTGCACCTAAGCCCAAGATAGCCAATCCTGCTGCTAAAGCTGACACCTGAGACTCACTTCCTGTATTTGGAAGGTGACCTTTTTCAGTTTGTGTCACTTTTTCTTCTTGAGATTGTGCTCCTGTTTGAGCCAGTTGGTGCGCATCTGGATTGACAGGAACTTGTGGGTTTAGTTCTTCTTGTGCTACAGCAGTTCCCACTTCCACGATACGATCTTGTGCTGCTACCTTATCAAAGGTTTCTTTCGATGTACGCTTACCGTTTTCGACTTCTACTAGGTGGACACGAACACCTTTTTGGCCTTCTTGGATCACACGAGTTTGCCCTACTGGAAGTTTATCGTTCTTACGTTCTTGAACTTGGAAATCAACTTCCTCTTCTTCCACTAGGAGCTCTGGCTTGTGATGAACCAAATCTTTGACACCATCAAGCGGTTGAGCCGTACCTCGCTTAGTTCCAACTTCCACGATACGATCTTGCGCAACTATCTTATCAAAAGTTTCTTTCAATGTACGCTTACCGTTTTCGACTTCTACTAGATGAATACGAACACCCTTTTGACCTTCTTGAAGAACACGACTTTCACTCACATAAAGTTTGTCAGTCTTACGTTCTTGAATTTTGAAATCAATTGCCTCTTCTTCCACCAGAAGCTCTGGTTTTTCATGAACTAAACTTGCATTGCCATCAAGTGGTTGAGCCGTACCACGTTTAGTTCCAACAAGAAGAACCCGGTTAACAGGAGCCTGGATCACTTCACGGAGTTTCTCTTCACGAGTTCCGTCTGGACTAACAGATGTAAGAATGCGTTCCTTACCAACTTGTCCTTCTTGTTCTACACGACTTTCACCTACATATAGACTTGGATCTTCTTTTTCAACAGTTTGGAAGGCAAGTTCCTTTTCGACAACCTCAAGACTTGGATTTTCTCCTTGAATAGCAGGGGCTGTTTTCTCAGAAACTGGTTTTTCCTTAACTAGTTGGATACGGTATTCCTTGACCTGTTTTCCACTTTCTGAAACAAGGCGAACAAGTACTGGAAGGCTATCGTCTCCGTTATCTACAACTGTTGAAGCTACTTGATTACTTTCTTCGACTGAGACTTTTGGACGTTGACCTTTATAGGTGATTTGGTAGTCTTGACGATCTTCAGCGAAGTCAGGAAGTTCTTTTCCATCTACAAGAATTTTTGATTGGGTACTTTCTTGAGGCAATTCACTCGGTGCAAGGAAGGTCATCTCAATCATCGCAACACCGCTCTTGTCTGCTTTACGCTCCATACGCCATCTCATGGCTTTGGCTTTGACAGCTTTAAATGTTACGTTGATTTCATCACCAGCTGCGATGTCTTTATCCGCACGATAAGGTACAGCTTCCCAATTTTCTGGATTATTAAACGGATGAGCTGCATCGTAGGCTTGGTAGTTTGAATAGTAGGTAGGCACTTCAAAATCTGGGCCAATATAGCGTTCCAAAACGAGTTTAGATGGTGCATCTGTACCACTATCTGCAAAGAAGTGAAGTTTGGCTTGCGCTACAGTCCGTTCTACAATCTTACCATTTTCACGGAAGATCACACCTGCTGATACTTCTGGATTAGAAGATGGTGTTGGAGACCAGTTTGTCCAACGATGATTTTCTGAATGATTTCCGTCATTGAGATAGTCCACACGGTCATGGGAGTTTCTATCAATGTCGTTAGTGGCTGAAGCAAAGGCGCGGTTACTATTTTCATCATACTCTGGGTTATTTGAGAGAGCTTCGCCAAGTTTGTCTGTCACTCGTACAGTGAACTCAGCAACAAGATCACTACCAAGGACATGGCCTCGAACGGTAAATTGACCTGCTTTTGTCAGCTTTTCTGCTGGAACTTCATCCCATTCAACTGCCAAGTCTTTTGTTTCGTAGCCGTCTTTACCTGTGAAGTAAACAGGAACCTTAGTTGGCAATTCAAGCGGTTGCCCTACTTGTAGCAAGCGAGCTTGTTTGACCGCGGCAAGAGGTTTACGAGAGAGCAAGTCTTTATTGCTTGTAAAGTGTAGACGGTATTCTCCTAGGATGTCACCATTTTCAGCCTTCGCGATAACACGAACTGGCTCACCTTCACGAAGGCTTGGAACGACCGTCGCAAGACCATTGTTGCTAACACTTGCTGTTACTGCGGGAACCTTTCCATCTACAGACTCAAGGTAGTAGTCTGTCAAATCAGGGTTGAAGTTTGCTAAATCTTTGCCGTCAACTTGGATTCTTGTTTGTCCTTGTTTAGCTGCCGCAACTTGTTTCGCAAAGATTTGTACCTCTGTGATAGAAGTTCCGCGCTTGTTATCTGCTTTCACCATGCGAATGCGCACAGCATAGGTTTCAACTTTATCAAAGCTGAAATGATTCATTTCTCCAGCTTTTAATTGAGCTGGTGCTTTGAGATTGCTTACCTCTTTCCAGTTTGCAGGATCATTAAATGCATGGTTTTCCTCACTTACAAAGCTAGGGTTTTTAGGGGCTGTTGGAACGGTCTTACCGACGTAATATTCAATCACATAAGACTTCGGTACACCAACTCCGTGGTCTTCGTGGAATCCGACACTTAGATTATCAACTGAACGTTTGCTCAAAATACCTGAATCTCCGAATAGGACACCAACTGAAGCTTCTGGATTACTGCGATTCCAGTTTGTCCAACGGTTGGCTGGGCGGTCATTAAAGGAAATCAATTTATCGTTGACGTTTGAAACAGGGTCGCTTGGATTTGAGTCTGAAGCAAAGGCCAGTGGCAATTCTGAACCGGTCCATTGGTCAGAAATATTTGCACCTTGCTCAGTTTGAGCAGATACGCGAACATGAAGTTTAGTTGTTAATTGCGTACCTTCTAGACGACCATTAACCGTAAAGACACCTTCCTTGGCGTATTGGTCTGGACGAATCGCATCCCAAGTAACCTTAGCTGATGAAACGTGACCATTTGAATCATATGTACGGACGCTTTCTGGTAATTGTGGTGCTTCTGCGATTGGGGTTGTCACACTAACTTCTTCGACTGAAACGATACCTTCTACAGAGACTTTTGCACGCGCTTCAAGATCAAGACCTTCAACTTTACCTAGAACTTCAAAGGTTTGATAGTGGTCTAGTTTTTCTTTTGGAATAGCTTGCCAAGTGACTTTATGAGTTTTAGGGAAACCTTTGTCATACTCAACTGTTACTGTTGCTGGAAGGCTTGGTTCTTGATGCAAGTCTGTTACTACGTTTACTGGACGGATAGATTGGGCTACTTTTTTCTCAGTATTGGCCTGGATAGTGAGATCAACTTGACCTGTAGCTCCCTCATATTCCGCTTTCAGAGTGACTGTCCCTGGCTTATGCAACTCAAGCATTCCTTTACGAACTGCGACTTCCCCTTCACCACTTGTAGAGAAGGTCACTTTATCAGCTGGTAATACAGCTTGCGTTCCATCTTGATAGTGAGCTCGAACCGACAATTTCACTGTTTGGTCTTCTTTGAGGCTGTCAGCTTCTTCCACTTGTAGGCTCAAATGGTCAATTTTTGGTGCTTCTTCAAGGAATTGAATCGCATACATTTGAAGAGGGCCACCATCATTTGGTTGAACAAAGATGCTTGAACGCATACCGTTTGCTGCACTTGCTTGCACCACTGTAACAGCTGCATTTTCAGCACTTGCTGCGACTTTTGGTAACTTAGCTCCATAAGCAAGAGTTCGATATTGCATTGGATTTTGAGTAGTAAGACCAGTGACAGATTCGCCACCAACAGTTACATTTGGTACTGCAGGAGCCGCAGGATTACCTTCTTCTACCACAAGGGTAGCGTGAATAGTCTCACCACCCAGTTGACCAGTCATTTGAATACGTGAGCCTGCAACTGACAGTTTAGCTTTATCTGCTTCCGAAATCTCCCACTTATCAACTTCGTATTCTTGTACGCTTCCATCCGTAACAGCAATAGAAACGTATTTGTCAACAGCGCTCAAGTCTGTTCCTGGAGCAACACGCTTAACAGTTGGAAGCTCATTTGCGATTGCTAGAATTTCGACACGGGCCTCAACTTCACGTCCGTCTGCCATACCTTTAACAGTCACAACTCCTGCTTGGCTCACATCAACTGAAGACCAAGTTACTGGACGTTTTTCACGACTGCCATCACTGTAGATAAAACCGACTGTCTTCGGCATTTTTGGCTCTTTCTCAATAACAGTACGTACTTTTGGTACTTCTGTTCCGAGAACGGTCTTTTCTTGGTCTTCTTTTTTACCAGTAAAGACCGTTACTTGACTAGATTTCAAGAGATTTGAATGGGCTGTTAGAGTGAATTTACCTGCTTGCTCAGTTGATTTAACAATGGCAACCCCTTTACCGTTAAAGGCTCTGCGGATCCAAGAACCATCAGGTTGTGCCTTGTAGCGTTCACGGCTGGCTTGTTCCCCATTATCAACACCGACCAGTTGACCTTGTCCATGCAATTGGAAACGAAACAAATTATTGGCAGTTGGCACTACATTTCCTTGACTATCAACGATTTCGTAGTAGATGTAGGTCAAGTCTTTTCCATCTGCTGCGATTGCGTGTTCTTCCTTGACAAGACGAACACCTGCTGGTTGGCCTGCAGTGGTAATCTTGTCACGTGCAATTTCTTTTCCAGCTTCATCGCGAGCTACAGCTTCCAAAGTACCTGGTTGGTAAGCAACCTTCCACTCAAGATAGAGTTCCTTGGCATTGGCACCTTCTTGGTAGGTACGGCCATCACTAGTTTGTTTCTTGTTGAAGGTCTTAACTCCAAGAGATTGACCGTTCAAGAACAATTCTACGCTTGCAGCGTTTGAATAGGCGCGAACTGGGATTTTTCCGTCTGCATCTTCGACTTTCGATGCCAATTCTCTCTTTTCCCAGTTCCAGTGAGGAAGGAGGTGAACCATTGGTTTCTTCTTAGCAGAAACCCATTGGCTTTGGTAGAGATAAAAGTCATGTTTTGGAATACCTGCTGTATCTACGATACCAAAGTAAGAGCTCTTAACGGGAGTTTGGTTTTGGTTGTGCCATGGTGTAGGTTCACCGATATAGTCCGTACCTGTCCAGATAAACTGTCCAGCATAGCCAGCGTTGTCACGGTCAAATGTCCATGAATCTGTTGCCGTTTTACCCCAGCCAACTCGGTCATTACCATAGTCAGACTGTTCGTAATGGCGCTCAGGTCCGTTACTATGTTTCAATTCCTGTTCAGGGCGATAGTAACTTCCACGTGTACGGGTAGCTGAAGATGTTTCAGAACCGTAAATCAACCAGTTTGGATGTTTCGCACGAAGTTTCTTGTAGTTGTCTTCTGAATAGTTGAAACCAACTGCATCCAGTTCATTAGCAATTTTCTCATGATCACCGCTACCATCACCAAAGCGGAACTTATCTGCTCCCATGGTAACATAACGTGTAGTATCAACATCTTTAATCACTTTTACTAAGCGTTTAACCGTTGCAAGAGAGTGAGCATTACCGTTAGCTTCACCGATTTCATTCCCTATAGACCACATGAAGACAGCTGGGTTGTTTTTATCTCTTTCGACCATGGTACGAAGATCATAGTCAGACCATTTTTCACCTTTTCTAGCTTCTGGGTGAGTAGCGTCTTTTTCAAAGAAACGTCCGTAGTCATAAGGTTTCTTGCCATTATACCACGTATCAAAGGCCTCTTCCTGAACGAGCAAACCAAGTTCTGCTGCGATTTGCAATGTCTGTGGACTTGCAGGGTTATGAGTTGTACGGATGGCGTTAACGCCCATCTCCTTCATTTGTTTGAGACGACGGTATTCTGCTTTATAATTTTCTTCTGCTCCAAGCGCTCCATGGTCATGGTGCAAGGAAACACCATGGAATTTAATGCGTTCACCATTCAAAGAGAAACCTTCATTTGGAGTCCAGTGATAGTAACGGTAACCAAACAAATCTTTCTTAGCATCAACCAATTGACCGTCACGGTAAACACGCGTAACCAGTTCATACAAGGCAGGTTTGTCATTTAAAACGGTCCAGAGTTTTGGTTGTTCAACTTCTAAAATCGCATCAAGACTTGTTGACTCATGTGCTTTCAAGGTACGGCTCGCTGTACGAACCAAGCCTGTTACAGCCTGACCACCACGTTCAACGATTTGATACTCTGCCACCAATTCATGGTCTTTATCATCTGTATTGACGATTTTGCTGGCTACATGCGTTTCAACCTTGCCGTGTTGCTGTTCTTTAAGTTTTGGTGTTAAGATGGTTGTCCCATTTTTCTCAACATGAACCTTATCTGTCACTTGCAAGGTCACATCACGGTAGATACCACTACCTGAGTACCAACGGCTACTTGGCTGTTTGTTAACCGCATGGACAGCAATCACATTCTCACGACCATCTTTGTGAAGGTATTTGGTGATATCGTATGAGAACTGGTTATAACCATTTGGATAATGCCCCACTAACTGGCCATTGACATAGACTTGAGAATCCATGTAGACACCATCAAAGGTGACACGAACATTTTTCTTGAGATCTTTTTCATCAAGTTTAAAGGTCTTGCGATACCAAGCTTCACCACCATTGAGCTGTCCACCCTCGTTTTGGGCAGGTGACTGATGGTCAAAATCGTTAAAGATACTCCAGTCGTGTGGGAGATCCAATTTTTGCCATGTTGATACGTCTGCATCTGATTTCACAGCTTCTTTAGGATTCGCATTGAGTTTAAAGTGCCAATTTTGATTAAAATTCACTTTTCTATCTTCAATCATTTGATTCACTTCTTCATTTGTCGCAGCTTTCAAATCTTCCTTGACAGGCTTTTCTTGACTTGAAGCTTGAGATTCTACCTTTGGAGCAGTTTCTTCAGGTTTTAGAGATGCTTTCTCCTCTTTTGGAGCTACAGGTTCCTCTTCTTTCTTCTCGGGTTTGCTTGCTTCAATTGGAGTGGCTTGACTTTGATCGACACTTGCAGCATCCTTGTGCTCTGCTACAGTTTGATCTTCTTTTTCCTCCACTGCCGGACTTTCCTCTTTTGCTTGTTCCACAGTGTGAGTAATTGGAGTTTCATCCGCGAAAACTGGTGATTCTCCAATGACACTTCCTCCAAATAGAACCGCACAGGTTCCAATCATGACAGAGCAAGCGCCTACGGCAAACTTACGAATGCTGTAGACTCTTTTACGATTCCAATGGCCTTTTTCCATAAAACCCTCCTTTAGTAACCGCTTCCATTTATTTGTAAGCACATTACTTTTTCATAGCCTTTTACCCTTATTTTATAAAATAATATAGGAAATTTCAATACCCTAAA
This sequence comes from Streptococcus oralis subsp. dentisani, assembly GCF_002096685.1. Classification (GTDB taxonomy): domain Bacteria; phylum Bacillota; class Bacilli; order Lactobacillales; family Streptococcaceae; genus Streptococcus; species Streptococcus oralis_AD. The sequence goes on from NZ_NCVA01000036.1 coordinate 27,237, forward strand.
CACAAAAAATCATATTTTTGATTGTTTTTTCTAAAATTTGTAGAAGATTCGAAAAAAATGAATGTAGATTTAGAACAAAAACAAACAAATTTTTGACACTCAGTTCAGTATTATAAAAAAGTTCCTTTTGTAAGGAACTCCTTTTACTTATAATTAAAGATTCCCCCTGCCAACTTATCGGCCAGCTTGGGAAAGAGGGTATAAAACTTATGGGCTAGATTCAACAAAACTGGGAGATTGAGTTCCCGTTTGTTTTTTCCTATGATTTTGACAATTTTTCTAGCGACTACATCTGGTTCTAAGAGAAATCGGTCAACAGACTTGAGGTAGCTCCCATCTGACGTCAAATGAGGATTTCCATTAGCAAAGCGTTCTGGGAAAATCTGATACCACACGGTATTTGAAACCCAACTAGGAACCTGACATCCATCAATTTCGTGAACATAAGGAAGTTTAAAGCCATTTCCTTCAGCATCCAAGTTTTCTTGAGTATGTTCCTTATCTACATAAAAATACCCTTACCCTCTTTATCAAGGAGTTCAAAGAGATACTGAATGCGTAAAAAATCAACCGAGACTGTAATCTGCCAATAGTCAAATAGGGCATCTGAGGTTACTTTGGTCATTTCTTTCTTGGCTTCATACTTATCCTCAATGAAAATAAAGGGATCTCCATAGTGTAAGATAACCTTCTGGACATCATTTATCTTGGTTCTAATTCGGATATGTAGCTGATCTTCCTTGTAAAGATATGCATACTCTGATTCTGGTCTATGATAAATAGCTGTTAATTCCATCATTTGTCTCCTAAATAATCTATCATCAACAAAAACGCAAACGTTTTCATAATTAACAGAACTAGTATACTATTTTAGCTGTTTATTTGCAAATTTTATACCAGTTTTACGATAGATATATAAGATGGACAAGGGTAAAATTGAGTAGACTCTTTTTGAGCTTTAAAAAGAGAGTTTCCATGAACTGAAAAACTCTCTCATCATTACGAATCAGATGATTAAAATAAAAGCTATCTGATATCTTTAATCTTCTAAAATGAAAATTTCTTCAACATGTAGTCGTAGCAACCTTGCAATTTTCATTGCTAGTTCAAGTGTAGGATTGTACTTGTCATTCTCTATAGCAATTATGGTTTGTCGACTAACGCCTAATATTCTTGCCATATCTTCCTGACGTAGTCCCTCAGACTTTCTTAACTGTTTGATGTTATTTTTCATACAGCATTAGTCTTTCTGAAAAAAATAAACGCCAACAGCCAATACTACGATAACAGTGACAACTGCTAGAATGACTCCTTGAACAAGTTTATTTGGTTCTTTATACTCTTCATCACCAGCAATCATATTGCGTTTTATTGCGGTTTGAGCAAATCCTTGCACACTTACAGATAAGATCAAAATTAAGCAAGGAAGCATTTCAAGTTTGCCACCAACAACAAGTGCTTGATAGATATTAAATCCTGTCCATGCACATAAACCCAAAAGCGCTGTTTTATAGCCCCACTCCTCAGAACGCAACTGAATATCTCTGTCCATTTCATCCATCTTTTTCATGGCTTTGTTCCTCCAAATTTTTGTAATAATGTCAAGAGCTCTTTACATTTCTTATTATACTCTAAATCGATAAAATGTCAAGATATTTTAACATTTTTACTTTTTTTATTTTCTTCATCTATTCTAAGAATATTCCTAACTCCAATTTACAGTCTAATCAATCTGACAAAGGGCAAGTTCTTTTAATCCTATTTTATCTTGACTTCATAAGCTTCGGCTATAGATATACTTTCAGTTATGTTAGACTCGAAGTTTATCCTCTCTTTTCTGCTTTCTTATCTCTATTTATACCTTAAATGGGCTTAATCGTTATAAACTGCCTGTTTATCATGTGGTATTTTTCTACAAATTAGCAACCGAAAAAAATAAAAAGCCATTCCTCAAGGGAACAGCCTTTTCACTTATAATTAAAGGTTTCCCCAGCCAACTTATCTGCTAACTTGGGAAAGAGGGTATAAAACTTATGGGCTAGATTCAGTAAGAGCGGAAGATTGATTTCACGTTTATTTTTGCCTATGGTCTTAACAATCTTTTGCGCGACAGCATCTGGTTCCAATAGAAAACGGTCGACCGATTTGAGGTAGGTCCCATCTGGGTCTGCCTGGTCAAAAAATCCTGTACGGATAGGTCCTGGATTAACAGTTGTCACATAGACACCATAGGGCATGAGCTCAAGGCGAAGAGCATTTGAAAAACCAATGGCCGCAAACTTGGTCGCAGAATATAGACTAGACTTGCCAGTCGCTATCAATCCTGCCATGCTGACGATATTGATGATATGACCTTTTCGACTTTCCTTCATGCGCTCCGCAAAGCGACGAGACAGATTCATCAGGGCAAAGGTATTGACCTCAAACATCTGGTGAATGTCTTGATCAGAGATCTTGTTGAAATCTTCAAAAATTCCATAGCCAGCATTGTTAATCAAGACATCAATCTTGCCATAACGGAGATAGAGGTCAGCTACTAGTGCTTCCAGGGCTGAGTCATCAGTAATATCGATTTCAATTAATTCCACATGAGGATGATTTCCATATAGTTGGGCTAGTTTTTCCTTGTTTCTACCTAGCAAGATGAGTTGGTCATTTGGCAAGAGTTTGACCATTTCTTGGGCTAAGCCACCGCTTGCTCCAGTGATGATGATGGTGCGCATACTTATCCTTTCTCAATCTTCTAAATTTCCACTTCTTCCAAGTCTTTGACCACATGGACATTTTCAAAAACAGTTGCCGCATCTTTCTTGAGCTGACTGATATCTTTTGAGAGGAAACGAGCACTGATATGATTGAGCAAGAGGCGTTTAGCACCGGCTTCTGCTGCTACTTGTGCTGCCTGCATATTGGTTGAGTGACCGTGGTTGCGGGCAATTTTTTCATCTCCCTTGCCATAAGTCGACTCATGGACAAGGACATCAGCGTTAACAGCTAGACGCACACTGGCATTAGCTTTTCGGGTGTCACCCAGAATAGTAATAATCTTACCAGGTCGTGGTGCTGAGATATAGTCTGCTGCCTTGATTTCAGTTCCGTCTTCTAGAACAACGTCCTGACCGTTTTTGATTTTTCCAAAAAGCGGGCCAAATGGAACACCAGCAGCCTTAAGTCTTTCAGCATCCAAGGTACCTTCTAAGTCCTTTTGCATGACACGATAGCCAACACAGAAAATAGTGTGGTCCAGCTCCTCTGCATACACCGTGAATTTATCGGTCTCAAGGATTTTCCCTAGAGAATCTTGGTCAAACTCATGAAAATGAATGCGATAAGGCAGACGAGAACCCGACACACGTAGACTGGTTAAGACAAATGACTTGATCCCTTGTGGTCCATAAATGTCCAAATCTGTCTGCTCCTCATTAGCCTGAAAAGCACGGCTAGAGAGAAATCCTGGCAATCCAAAGATGTGATCTCCGTGCAGGTGAGTGATAAAGATTTTGCTGACCTTACGTGGTCGAATTGTGGTTTCCAGAATACGATTTTGCATTCCTTCTCCACAGTCAAAGAGCCAGACTTCGTTAATCTCGTCCAAGAGTTTCAATGCTAGACTTGAAACGTTGCGAGCTTTAGAGGGCTGACCGGCCCCTGTTCCTAAAAATTGAATATCCATTCGATACTTTCTAATTAATCAATATATAACATAGCTGTGCGATTTTCCGATCGGAAATAGCGACTGCCAGAAAAAGCAACAGCTTCTTGCAATAAATCCTCTTGGCTGTAGCCCTTGAGACGTTTGCGACCATCAGCAAAACTTTCCAAGTCTGTCAATGCTGTGAGATTCTCCACACTAACAACTTCTTCATCTCCGACAGCCTTCATGTAAATATTACCAGACTCTTCAAAGACGAGTTGATGGGGGAAAATTTGCGCAATCTCAAAGAGCAAGTCATCCGAGATTACCTCTTCATTTTCAGAGAAGATTCGCCCCAGGCCCTTACTCTCATAGCAAAATCCAAAAGATTTGCCAGATAAATTAAGACGAATAAAAGGCTTATTTTCAAAGGTGAAACTTGGCTCAGCATTGTAGAGGTTCAGTTCATGACTGAGTTCTGCAAAATAATCCGTCGCAGCTTCAGGACTCTTTTTCTGGTAGAGTTCTGCAAAGTAGGCATTAACGACACTCGGAGGAGGTGTGATGAGAGCCAACTGCTCTTGCTCTGTTTTGCCAGCTAGAAGCTGATCTAGATAGACCCTATCCAGACTTGTATAGCCCCCATACTTTAGAGCCAAGGTTTTAATATCAGTCATAAAATTCCTCTAACCTCCATTTATTTTTCTCGGAAATGTAGCCTGTAATCACTTCACCGTCATCTTGATAGTCGCGCTCTTCCAGAATCGCTACACTTTCTAGATCATGTATCTTGTAGGATTTTGAAAAAGGCACGCGCAAAGTAAATGCTTCAAAAATCTCCTTGATTTTCTCTAAAAACAAAGCCTGCAAATTCTCACGACTATCCTCAGACTTGGCAGAAATGAGGGCATAAGGCGTTTGAGTAGGCGTGAAATCCTCCACCAAATCTGCTTTATTATAAAGAGTCAGGCGAGGAATATCCTCCATATCCAAGTCTTTCATGATAGACAGAACCGTTTTTTCATGCTCCTCGTGATAAGGATTGCTGGCATCAATGACATGAACCAGAAGGTCCACATGCTTGCTTTCTTCCAAGGTTGACTTGAAACTGGATACCAATTCTGTTGGCAAATCTTGGATAAAGCCAACCGTATCAGTTAAGGTAACCTGAAGATTACCTCCCAAATGGATACTCTTTGTCGTCGCATCCAGAGTCGCAAAGAGCTCGTCTGCTTCATACTGGGTCTTACTGGTCAAGGTGTTCATGATGGTTGATTTCCCAGCATTGGTGTAACCAATCAAACCAATCTTAAAGGTACTTGACTCCAAGCGTTTTTCTCTGACTGTCGCCCGATTTTTCTCAACCACCTTGAGCTGGCGCTCGATATCTGTGATTTGATTACGAACACTACGACGGTTCAGTTCCAGCTGGCTTTCACCTGGACCACGAGAACCAATTCCCCCTGCCTGACGGCTAAGCATAATCCCCTGACCAACCAAGCGAGGCAAGAGATACTTGAGTTGAGCTAGGTGGACTTGGAGTTTCCCTTCATGGCTTCGAGCCCGCATGGCAAAGATATCCAGAATCAACTGCATACGGTCAATAACCTTAACTCCCAGAACTTCTTCTAGATTGACATTTTGCCGTGGAGTCAAACGATTATTGACGATGACAGTAGTAATTTCTTCTGCATCTACCATCCGCGCAATCTCTTCCAACTTACCAGAGCCGACGAAGGTCTTGGAGTCATACTTTTCCCGTTTTTGCCTGTAGCTATCTACGACGACTGCCCCAGCTGTCTTAGCCAGACTGGCCAACTCTTCCATAGAGAGGTCAAAATTGTCCATGCCCTGCAATTCCACACCTACGAGCAGGACTCGCTCCTCTTTTTTCTCCGTTTCAATCATCTAAAAACTCCTCTATCTGGCTTAAAATGCGGTCCTGCACGTCAGGCTCTCCTATCTGATAAAAGGTCACCTGCATGCGATTACGGAACCAGGTCAGCTGACGCTTAGCAAAACGGCGAGTCGCCTGTTTGAGACTCTCGCTGGCTTCCTCAAGAGTTTGCTCCCCACGGAAATAAGGAAAGAGTTCCTTGTAGCCAATGCCTTTAGCTGCCTGCACATCTGGATAATGGTCAAAGAGCCACTTGGCCTCATCCAAAAGCCCAGCCTCAAACATCAGATCTACTCGGCGATTGATACGTTCATAAAGCTGACTGCGTTCATCATCCAAGCAGATAATCAGTGGTTCATAAGGACTTTCCTGATTTTCCAAATCCTGAACAAAATGGGCAATTTCCAAGGCGCGCATGGCACGACGACGGTTAAACTGGGGAATTTCAAGACCTGCTTGCTCCACAAGATGGGCTAATTCCTCATCTGAATAAGGCTCCAAACTAGTCCGATAGGCTAAAATCTCCTCATGAGGTGTTTCTCCACCTAGGTGGTAGCCTTCCAGCAAGCTCTGGATATAAAGCCCTGTGCCTCCAGCGATAATAGCAAGCTTGCCACGACTTTGGATGTCCTCTATGGCTGCCTTAGCTTCTGAAACAAAATCAAAAGCCGAGTAAGACTCGGTCACCTCTCTGACATCAATCAAATGATGAGGAACAACAGCTTGCTCCTCCGGGCTAGCCTTGGCTGTTCCAATATCCAACCCTCTGTATACTTGCTGACTGTCACCGCTGACCACCTCTCCACCAAAGCGCTTGGCTACTTCAATAGCAAGAGCTGTCTTCCCAACAGCAGTCGGTCCAACAATCACAATTATTTTTGTTTTCATCTTTTTTCCTTGAAAAATTCCCATTTTTTCGTTACTATTATTATATCATAAAAAGGTCAGTCAGAAAAATGCTACCACTTGAGGAGCCTGGCTGATCGGGAAGATAAAGGAGGAAGACTCATGGCTAAAGGATTCGCTAAAGGTCTTGTAACAGGTGTCGCAGGAACTGTCGCTGCCGTTGCAGGTGCAGTATACGCAATTAAAAAGAAAGTGATTGAGCCAGAAGAGCAAAAAGCAGCTTTCATCGAAGAAAACCGCAAAAAAGCAGCTCGCCGCCGCGTATCACATTAAGCAACAAAAGAAGTTGAGATTTCTCAACTTCTTTTTATTTTCTTAAATAGCCAAATCAAACTTCAGTTGTGGCTTGACTGGATTATAGTCAACTAACTCAAAGTCCTCCGCTTTGATATCAAAGAAATTGGTCCCATCAGGAACATTCAAGACCAAACGAGGTTGGCAGTTTGACGGCTCACGACGGAGCAATTCCTGAGCTTGTTCAAACTGATTATCATAGATATGGAGGTTGTTGATAAAATAGAAAAACTTCCCAATCTTCCAGCCAAAATGCTTGGCAATCATCATTTGAAGAGCCACATACTGCATGGCATTGATATGGTGGGCCACCAGCATATCATTAGAGCGCTGGGTCAAGGTCGCATCCAGATAGATTTCCCCATCAACCCGACGGACATCAAACATGGTCTGAAAGGCGCATGGAAGGAGGCCGTCTGTCTCCTCAAATGCTTGGTAATCCCAGAGTGAGATGATATTGCGACGGTTCCAGGGATTGGCTTCCAACTGCTTGAGAATCTTATTAATGATATCGTGTTTCTTAACGACCGCCCCATAGCGTTCACCGATGGTTCCCGTATCTCCCACTTCCCAGTCATTCCAGTAGTGAACATTGTACTTGCTATTTAGCACTTCTAGGCTATTAGACTGATCTTGGTAGATCCAGAGTACTTCCTTGATGGCGGATTTGATTGCAATGGGACGCAAGGTTGTGATGGGAAATTCCCCCATAGCCAAGTCATACTCGGCAAAGGCACCCGTTACGTACTTGGAGTTGGCAACAGTCCCATCCTTGTACTTGGGACGTGCTTGTTCAGAAAAGACGCCGTCTTTGAGGATTCGTTCAATATTCTCTTTAAAAATCTTATCTGCTTTTGTCATTTACCCTTACCTCATTTATTGTCTTAACTAGTATAGCATAAAAAAAGAAAGGAGGAAAATCACTGGCTTTAAAGTAGTGTTTTTCTCCTTTTATGATCTTATTGCAATACAAGCGATGCTGCTCCGATAACTCCAGCGTCATTTCCTAGAGTTGCAAGAGCTAGTTTAGTTGATGTGCGTACTTGTGGGAAGGTATTTTCGTCGTAGACTTTTTGAACACCTTGGAGAAGGAATTCTCCAGCTGCTGACACCCCACCACCGATAACGATAGTTGATGGGTTGAGGATTGATCCGATATTAGCACATGCAATACCCAAGTAACGTGAGAAGTTACGGTAAACGATCAAGGCAAGGTCGTCCCCTTCTTTTGCAAGGTCAAAGACAGTTTTAGCAGTTACTTCTTCTCCATCATCGATCAAGCGTTTCAAAGCTGCATCGCCTTCGTATTCATCTGCATAACGACGAGTCAAGTTGACAATCCCTGTTGCTGAAGCAACTGTCTCAAGACAGCCTTTTTTACCACAGGTACATGCGATTGGTTGGTCAAAGTCAACAGTGATGTGACCAAGCTCTCCTGCCGCACCAGCAACACCGTGGAGCAGTTTTCCTTCAGCGACGATACCACCACCAACACCGGTACCAAGTGTCATAAAGACAACGTCCGGTTGGTTGTCACCAGCACCCATCCAGCGCTCACCAAGAGCAGCTACGTTGGCATCATTATCAATGAAGAATGGAATACCCAAGGCTTTTTCAATCTTTTCTTTAATTGGTTGAAGGGTTTTCCAGTTTAGGTTGTAGGCACCGATAACAGTTCCTTTTTCACGGTCAACCACACCAGGTGATCCCATCCCAATCCCTCGGAAATCCGTAGCTGACAATCCAAGCAAGTCCAAACGATGTTGAATAGACTCAATCATATCATCTACAATATGGCTTCCTTCATCCAAAATGTTGGTCTTAATAGACCATTTTTCTTGGATTTCTCCCTCTTGAGTTAAAATTGCAAACTTGATAGATGTTCCACCAAGGTCAATCCCAATAATCTTTTGACTCATCGTCTTCTCCTTTTTAATTGAAAATGCTTACAGTACTAGTATAACAAAATCATCAAATTTGTGCAAAGGTTTGCATGAAAAAGTTACATTTTATAATTAATAACTATTTATCCCCTAGATGTTGAATGGCATAGTTTGCTTCTTCTTTTGTAAATTTTCCAATCCAAGAAGAAGTTAGCCTGTCATAAATTTCAGTTTTTGAGATATTACTATATTTTCGATATTCTCTTGCTTTAGCTAAGGCTTTTGCCTTATAATCTGCATTCAAGTGATCGATGGCATACTGCACTGCTGAACTTGAAAAACCATTCCACGTTAATTGGTCATAGAGAGCTTTTTTTGACATATTTGCCCACGAATTATAGCTTTTCGCTCTCCTTAAAGCAGCATTGTACTGGTTCCCATCTGCTGGTTTTGGTTGCCGCACACCATCGTATCCTACATAGTAACGACCACCATCTACCCATTTGTCCCTTACCATTTTGCCTTCAGAATCAACATAGTAACGACCACCATCTACCCATTCATTCTTGGCCATCTTTCCATCTGATTTATAATAATAGTATCCTACCCATTTATTGCGAGGATAGCTGCCTTCTGATGGTAGATTAAGTTTTTGAATAGCATAGTTGGCTTCTTCTTTTGTAAATTTTCCAACATAAGGAGAAGTTAGCCTGTCATAAATTTCAGTTTTTGAGATATTACTATATTTTCGGTATTCTCTTGCTTTAGCTAAGGCATTTGCTTTGTAATCTGCATTCAAGTGATCGATGGCATACTGCACTGCTGAACTTGAAAAACCATGAAACATTAATTGGTCATAGAGAGCTTTTTTTGACATATTTGCCCACGAATTATAGCTTTTCGCTCTCCTTAAAGCAGCATTGTACTGGTTCCCATCTGCTGGTTTTGGTTGCCGCACACCATCGTATCCTACATAGTAACGGCCACCATCTACCCATTTTTCCCTTACCATTTTGCCTTCAGAATCAACATAGTAACGGCCACCATCTACCCATTCATTCTTGGCCATCTTTCCATCTGATTTGAGATAAGAATTTCCTACCCATTTATTGCGAGCAGAGCTTCCTTCTGCTGTTAGATAATAATATGAACCATAGTTTTTATCATAAATCCAGTCACTTTTAACCTTTTTTCCATCAGAATCAACATAATAACGACCACCATCTACCCATTCATTTTTAGCTCTCTTCCCATCTGATTTGAGGTAGTAATTTCCTACCCAGCCAGACTGAACTTTAGATTGTGATTTATCCTGTTTAGGAGTTGTTTCTTTAGGTTTTGGTGCCGGCTTCGGCGCGGATTTTGGTGCCGGCTTCGGCGCGGGTTTTGGTGCTGGCTTCGGCGCGGATTTTGGTGCCGGCTTCGGCGCGGGTTTTGGTGCTGGCTTCGGCGCGGGTTTTGGTGCTGGCTTCGACGCGGGTTTCAGTGCTGGCTTCAGCGCAGGTTTTGGTGCTGGCTTCAGCGCAGGTTTTGGTGCTGGCTTCGGCGCAGGTTTTGGTGCGGGTTTTGGTGCCGGCTTCGGCGCGGGTTTTGGTGCTGGCTTCGGCGTGGGTTTTGGTGCCGGCTTCGGCGCGGGTTTTGGTGCGGGTTTTGGTGCCGGCTTCGGCGTGGGTTTTGGTGCGGGTTTTGGTGCCGGCTTCGGCGCGGATTTTGGTGCTGGCTTCGGCGTGGGTTTTGGTGCGGGTTTTGGTGCCGGCTTCGGCGCGGGTTTTGGTGCTGGCTTCGGCGCAGGTTTTGGTGCCGGCTTCGGCGCGGGTTTTGGTGCTGGCTTCGACGCGGGTTTTGGTGCCGGCTTCGGCGCGGGTTTTGGTGCCGGCTTCGGTGCGGGTTTTGGTGCCGGCTTCGGCGCGAGTTTTGGTGCTGGTGTTTTTGGTTTCTCAGAAGGGTTTTGAGCTGATGTTTTTGGTTTCTCAGCTTGATTTGGCGCCGAAGTTGTATTCTCTTTTACAACCTTACCATTTTTAGGTGCATCCTTTTCTTGAGCAGAAACATGCTGAGCCGAAAAAGGAAAGGCTTCAGTTGTATCTGCAAATGAAATAAGTCCCAGTGTTGCAGTTGCTAAGCTGGTTACTAAAATTCTTTTTGATTTTTTCATAAAAATCTCCATTATTTTAACGATTTATACCTATAGTATACCATATACTTTATTTTGCTTTCAAATCAAATATTAAATATTCAGAAATAAATCTAAAACTTAATTGAAAAATCCATAGTTATATCACTTTCAACTCATACAAACCTCTGACTGCATTACAGCCATAGATAGTTTCCGCTTGGTTCAAGTCTGCCAAAGTCAAGACTTTTTCCTCTACCTGTCCTGTTTCTAGCAAATGCTGGCGGTAGATTCCTGGCAAAATTCCTAGTCTGATAGGCGGTGTATAGAATTTTCCGGCAATTTTCAGAACCAGATTTCCAATGGAGGTCTCAAGCAGTTCTCCTGCTACATTATGGTAAATGATTTCCTGTTTCCCTAGACTTAAGTGTGGTCTGTGAGTTGTTTTAAAGTAGGTAAAGGGTCGCTGTAAATCCGCTTCCTGTAAACAGAGTTTAGCCTGACAAAAACTTGGACTAAGGGGTGTTAAGATTTGGCGACTGAGTTCTAGCTCTCCAGACTTGCTGAGGGTAATTCGCAAACGATAGTCTTGGTGGGAATCGCAAGCTTGACACTCTTCCTTTATCTTTTGTCTCAAATCTTCTGGATCAAAAGGATAGGCAAAATAACGACTAGCTTGTCTCAGTCTTTCCAGATGTTGATTTTTAAAAAGCAGTTGTTTTTGGCTGATTTTCCCAGTAGTAATCAATTGGAAACGTGCTTGTTTACGATAGAGTACAGCCGCTTTTTGATGAACCTCTCGGTATTCAGATTCCCAAGTACTATCCCAAGTAATCCCTCCGCCAACTCCATAGATGGCTTTCCCTTGATGCAGTTGGATAGTCCGAATAGCGACATTGAAAATTCGTCGCCCATTTGGAAGCAAGATACCAATCGTTCCGCAGTAAACTCCTCTGGGTTGGGGTTCCAAGTTTTTGATAATTTCCATGGTCGCAATTTTGGGTGCACCCGTTATGGAACCACAAGGAAAGAGAGAGCGAAAAATGACAACCAAGTCCACATCCTCTCGTAACCGACTCTTGATGGTCGAAGTCATCTGCCAAACGGTTGAATACTGCTCCACTTGACAAAGACGTTCTACACGCTCACTGCCCACTTCAGAAATACGGTTCATGTCATTGCGCAAGAGGTCCACAATCATCATATTTTCAGAGCGATTTTTAGGATCTTGCTCCAACCAAGCTGCCTCTTTCAAATCTTCATCGTCAGTCACTCCCCGCTGGGTTGTTCCCTTCATCGGGCGAGTCGTTAATTCCCGGTCATTTTGCTCAAAAAAGAGCTCTGGACTCATGGAAATCACTGCCATCTCATCGTGTTCAACATAGGCATTGTAGCCCGCCTCCTGCTCTACCACCATGCGGTTGTAGATGGCAAAAGAATTGGCACTTAGGTCTTGCTTGAGTTGGACAGTGTAGTTGACCTGATAGGTGTCCCCCTGACGCAAATGATGGTGAATCTGGGCAATAGCCTTTTCATAGTCCTCTGCTGACGTTACTTCCTGCCAATTTGAAGGCAGATCTACTTCCTCATAAGTCAGAGGAATAGGGGATGTTTCCACCCTATCGTGAACGGTAAAGTAAAGCAAATACTCTGCCAGTAAAGAAACCTTGTGAACTGCTAATTTCTCCTCAAAAGCAGGTGCAGCCTCATAGCTGACATAGCCCACCACATAATAGCCTTGCTCTTGGTAGCTCTCCACCTGTGCCAGCAAGTCCGCCACTTCTGATAAATCTCTCGTTTTTAACTCTTTGATCGGCTGGGTAAAGGTGTATCTCTCGCCCAAAGCCCTAAAATCAATCACTGTTTTTCTATGCATACCTTTAGTATAGCACAAAAAGGCAGATGCAGCTTAAGCTGATCCACCTTTTTAGTCATTTCGACTTTATAACGCTGCTTTGGCAAATAAATTTCCAGAGAATCCATCTGATTTTTGAAGGAGCTGTTTGTAAACCTTCCATTTAAGATCTTCAGTATTTTTATAATGATTCTTTATATTTGGATTTTCCATGCTATCTAGGTCTTTTTGAACAGCTTCATCAAATAAGGACTTCAACTCAGCATAAGTAGAGATAGATCTGCCATTGATTTCGATTGTAGTGAAGCCGTTTTGAGCTTTGTCATAGACTTCTTTATACCAATGTTTCTTCCATGCTTCAAGAGTATCAAATTGGCCATTAGAGACTTTCTTGATAATGAAGTCATCACCCAACAACCCTTTGTTTTCCTTGTTGGCTTCCGCCTTATATTTGTTTGAAGCGTAACCAATAAATCCGTTAAGATAACCATAGTATCCCCACATACGGAAAGCATTATGTTTAAATGAAATCGAACCAACTGTACTCTTGCTAGTATTACCACCAAAGATACCCGACATCATATTTACGGTTTGGTAAGCACTGTCGAAACCTTCCGAACGATAACGTCCATTCCCTGGCATGCCATGTTTTGTAACGAAGTTATGATCAACCAATTGATCAATGCTCGTAATCGTCAATTTCTTCTCATTATCCGTTAAATCACGTAATTTATCCCATTGATGTGGCTCGCCTTTCAGATTGTTTCGCTCAGCGTTCGTACGCCATTCTCGGTCCATCTTCTTGAACCACTTGCCGTTGTCGTCCAAGTGTTTTCCAATAACTGCATCTGCTTCTAGATGGTCCAGCATCATCAGAGCCTCGTTATAGTTCTTCATATAGTGATCAATTTCTTCACGGTTCTTTAACTTATTTGGATCATAATTGTAGATTTGAGTGCCATCATTCTGACGTTCATAAGCCATGTTCAAACCTAAGGCACCGTATTCACCATTTGGATTTGTCAACGATGGTGACTGGAGCATACCTTGCGCAAAGGACTCTAAGTCCGTCCCTTCACGATGATACCAACCGCCATAGTAAGCCATACGATCATTCACATGAGTCGTTTCATGCGTAAAGGCCGATGTACCAAAATCACTTATCAACTCTGTCATAACAAAATAGACAGCATCTTGCTGATTTGGAGCGGCAAAGATATAAGCGTAAGCACCATATCCATACTGATAGCCATGATATTTATGGATCCGTCCAAAGAACTCTCGAATCGGAGCATAATCTGGTTTCCCATCCTTGTGGCCATATCGGTTTGCCCAACCGATACCCGGCGCATCATGGTTGTCCCAAACAGGTGTTGGAACACTATTTTCACTCTTGAGGAGCTTATTACGTACATTATCAGCAGCTAATTTTGACCAAAAGTCTAAGTAGTTCACCTGCTCTTTTGCTCTCTTATTGATTTCACTCTTGAAGGTTTCACGATCCTCTTCAGTATTCTTACCATATTTTTCAAAAGCACTGAAAGAAATGGTATTATAGGTCGAAATCATGAAGAGATGCGAGTTCTTCAGGTTTAATAGAGGCAGAATCATCCGACCATGCACGCCATTATTAATCCCTTCATATAGACGATACTTCTTATGAGCAAAATCGGGGTTCAATGATGGCTGTTCTACCACATAAGCATTCTTTTCAATTGCCTTTTTAAACCAAACATTCATATCGGTTTCATTTGTAAACAATTTCATGTTATATGTTAGAAACTCATGAAGGCTTCCTTTACCTGTAGCACCTGCAATCACTCGACTATACGCATCTTGGGATTGGTCGCCCTTAAGATTGTTCTCTTTTGAGCCGATGGTGATTAAGCGATCTAGGACATTCACGTTCTTACCATAGAAATCTGGTTTAAACATCATAATATCTTTGATCGACAATCCATCATATTTAATCCCATAGTATTGGTTCAAATAAGCAAGCCCCATCATAATGTTGGCCTTATTGTCTTCAACTTTATTAATGAAAGCACGTTGAGCTGCTTCATCATCATTTAGTTGATGATCTTCATTTTCAACAATTTGTTTCACCAAGTTTCCAAGATTTTGTTTTACTTCATCAAAACTTTCTTCTAAGAATAAATCGCGAATGTAACCATTTTTTCGTTCATCCGTGTTTTCTTTCGGTTTGTTCCGCTTGTCCATAAGAGCGCGCACTTCAGGAGAAATCAATTCTACACTGGATAATGTTTCTTTTGCCTTTGCAATCAAACCAGTACGATCTTTCACTAGCATATTTGGCGTATAAACGATATTCTGGTTGGTCACTTCGTACTCTTTGACTTGTTTTACATCAGAGTCAGCTTTGGCAGTAACGGCCAATTGTTCTTTGGTACCATCAGCATAGTGAATCATGATCTGATCAATAGCTGACAAGTCTGTTACAAACTGTCCATTCTTCAAACCAGTAACAGAAAGGACTTCTTTGGTCACCAAGTTTGAGCTAGCATCTAGTTTATTAGCCTGATTGACAATCCACTCCTTATTATAGAATGGTTGTAATTTTTCAATATTGCGATAGGCAAGTTCGCAGTCAGCTCTGTAGTCTTGAGTGGCCTTGTACTCGTCTTCACGGTGTGTCAAACGGTTTAATTTATCTATAATAGGCTCTTTGATTTCAAACTCATGCGCTGTGATTCCCAGAGCAGCAATTTTCTTGTCTGCTTCTTCTTGCGAAATAGGCTTAATACGATGCTGTTGTTTAGAATATCTATATGAAGATTTTCCTTCACTCACACCAGTAACAACAAAGTTTCGATTTAAGCGGTCACCTGTCCAATAAGGATCATCATCAATATCAGATGAGCCATAGAAAATCTCACCGTTCTTAACTTTCATCATTGAAACAGTATCTTCAACGGAGCCCAAGGCATTTGTACTCCCTACAACACCACCCGCGCTAATCGGTTCTCTCACATCGATAGTACCTTTGGCTACAGATTTTTTAATGGCTCCGTCCCGATAAACTGCATGGTTGTCCCCACCATTTTGTGACCAATAGGCGATGCCCGCAACTTTCGCTTTATTACCTGTTATCTGTGCATCAACATAGGCCTTCTCAACAGAACCTTTCCAGTTTTCTCCAACAATTCCAGCAAGAAAGGCGCCTTGATTCCCACCAGCATGAAGCTTACCAATGAATGCCACATTTGTTAATCTGCCGTTATTATCAATTTTATTGATCAAACCTGATACGTCATTATTTCCGACAACTGTACCCGTTACTTTCACATTATTGATCGTTGTGTTTTTTACAACAGCAGCCAAGGGAGCTACTCTATTTGCCCATGGCATATGAATGTTTACCTTACCAAGGTTAAGGTCATGGATGTGGGCGCCTTCGGTATCACCTAATAGTGGACGTTCCAAGTTATGAATCGTGTATCGCTGACCGTCCACACTTGATAGCTTGCCTCGGAACTTCGTCGTTACATATGATTTACCAGCTGCAGGAACATTGACCGCATTCAAGTCCGCACCAATTTTAAATTCACCAGATGGATTGGCCTGCATAGCTTTTACAAGTTCATTGAAATCGTAGTAGACATTCTCTTCATGAGTTTTTGGTTTAGCAAAATAATGGACGTATTCTTCACTGAGCTGGTTACCATCTGTATGCTGAACGAGATCAGGCGCTTTGGCAGTGACCTTATAAAGTGTTTTTCCATCGACTATCACTTCTTCAATTTTGTCAATCGCAAGACGCGTCACCTTATTATCACGTGTAGCAATTTTAAGATAGTAAGGCCTTACATCACTTGGAACAGAGGTTAAGAAGCTACTATCCTTTTCCACACCATTGTCGTCAACACTTATGAGGCTTGTTTCTTTTATATTTTTAACTTCGACCTTTTTTAAATCAATTCTCAGTGGTTCTTCTTTGAGAATTTCTTCCTCATTTACTTCACCACGATCATAAACCATTTTTGTTTCGAGTTTATAATCCTTGTAATATTGCAAATCTGTTAGAGTTGCAGTCAAGTTATCCGGTGAAACCGTCATGGTTTTGACAACTTCGTCGCCTTTTTTCAGGGTTAAAGTGATCGATTTAATCGCTGCCTTACTTGGATTTTCCAGATTATAGTAAATCTGAGATGAGCGTTTCAAATCCTGAATATCAACCCTTGAAAAAGTCAACACTGGCTTTTCGAAGTTTTTGGTACCTAGTTTAACAATACGGTCTTGGGCTAACTCGATGACCTGTTCAAGAATTTCAGGCGCTTCCTGCGTCTTGATTCCTTTGATGGTCTTGTAGGTTCTGATAACCTTTTTCTGACCGTCTTTTCCTTCTTGGACCGTAACTTTATCGCCCTTTTTCAGTTGCGTGTCTTCTTCGACTATCTCTTTAAACGGAATTTTTTCAAGACTTTCTTCTACAAGAGTTCCTTCTATTGGTTTCGTACCACGACTTATTTTTTTAGTGACTGGTTTTTTGATGACAGTGGTTGTTGTATTTAAAACTTGGTCAGTCTCAACACCTTCGACAGTTTTATAAGTCGTTTTGGTAACTTGGATCCCTTTTTCACCGTTTTGAACCACTGTTTCTTCGTCAGTGTATTTTGTAGGATCATCAATGATTTCCGTCTGGTAGTCAATCTCTGCGATTGTGTCTTTAGTAATTGTTCCTTCAGTTACTGTATATTCTGGAAGGTCCTCTTGAATAAGGGAGTGACCTTCCTTACCAGTTTCCTGAGTGCCTTTACTTTCAAGCTTTTCAGTATACGCTGGCAAACTATCTTGAACAAGGGAGTCACCCTCTTTGCCAGCTTCCTGAGTACCTTTGCTCTCAAGCTTTCCACTATACGCTGGCAAACTATCTTGGACAAGGGAATCACCTTCTTGGCCTACCTCTTGGGTGCCCTTATTTTCAAGTTTTCCAGTATATTCTGCCTGAGGCTCTTGAACAAGGGAGTCACCTTCCTTACCAGTTTCCTGAGTGCCCTTGCTTTCAAGTTTTTCAGTATACGCTGGCAAACTATCTTGAACTAAGGATTCACCCTCTTTGCCGGATTCCTGAGTACCCTTGCTTTCAAGTTTTTCAGTATACGCTGGCAAACTATCTTGAACAAGGGAGTCACCTTCTTTACCAGACTCTTGAGTGCCCTTGCTTTCAAGTTTTCCAGTATAGGCTGGGGAATTGTCTTGAACAAGGGAGTCACCTTCTTTACCAGACTCTTGAGTGCCTTTTGCCTCAACCTTTCCAGTATATTCTGCCCGAGACTCTTGAACTAAGGATTCACCCTCTTTGCCGGATTCCTGAGTACCTTTGCTCTCAAGTTTTCCAGTATACGCTGGCAAACTATCTTGAATTAGAGATTCGCCTTCTTTTCCAGATTCCTGAGTACCTTTGCTTTCAAGTTTTTCAGTATAGGCTGGCAAACTATCTTGGACAAGGGACTCGCCTTCTTTACCAGTTTCCTGAGTGCCTTTGCTTTCAAGTTTTTCAGTATAGGCTGGCAAACTACCTTGGACAAGGGATTCGCCTTCTTTACCTACTTCCTGAGTGCCTTTGCTTTCAAGTTTCCCAGTATAATCTGGGGCATTGTCTTGGACTAGAGATTTCCCTTTTTTAGAAAAACTAGCTACTTTTATGTCAGTTCCTTTAAAATAACCAATATACTCATATCCTCCAATATCGATCACACCTTTCGCTAGTTCTTCATTTGAGGAGGCCGAGATCGTTTGATTGTAAGAAAGTAATTCTTTATTCTCAAAGGCAAAAGTAGCAAAAGGAATGAAGTTGCTGACACCAAGAGAACCAATCAAAAGCACTCCAAGAACTTTCTGACGCTGTTTTTTGGACACCAAAAAAACAGCTAAAGATGCTGTTGCAAGACCAAGACCTGCTAAAGCAAATTCTTTACTTCCTGTATAGGGAAGTTGTTGACTGTTAGTTGCTTTCTTACGATAAACAACATAAATAATATCTTCATCTTGAAATTCTGTAGGAACTTCATGATGAATCAAAGCTTTTTCAGACTCGGTTAATTCTTGCTCCGTCAAATATCGATAATGGACTGAATTCACTTCAGCTAATTCATCTGCTTGGACTTTACCAGTTAATAACAAGCTGGCACCAACAAGAAAGGCCCCGATTGCTACAGGACCAACTCCAACAGTCAATTTACGAATAGAATACTTTAGGTTTTTTTGAAACTGTTCTTTTCTTTTTTTCATTCTCACATCTTTCTAATAGAATCTTGTGGATACTGCGCACGCGCACCCCCGATTAGCTTTGGACGACTAGCTAGAGCTGTTACATGGGCATGGCCAATCTCTCGCAAAACTGGTCGAATCGGAACCTGCACATGCTTGACATGCATACCAATTGCGGTATCTCCAATATCCAATCCCGCATGAGCCTTGATAAATTCAACCTCCACTGGATCCTGCATAAACTTGAAGGCCGCCAACTGACCCGAACCTCCTGCATGAAGAGTCGGAAGGACACTGACGATTTCCAGACCAAACTGCTCCGCCACTTGACGCTCAACAACGAGGGCCCGATTGACATGCTCACAACCTTGAACAGCTAGGTGAATCCCTCTTTCCTCCAGGATATACAGAATCGTCTTCACAATGATTTCGCCAATTTCTTGGCTGGATTCCTTGCCAATATGGCCGCCTAAAACTTCACTAGAGGATAAACCTAGGACAAAGAGGCTTCCTTCACGCAATCCAGCCTTTTCCAAAACATCTTCAATTACCTGCTGTGTTTCTGTTTTAATTCTACTTTTGTCCATCACTTTTAACCTCATTTTTCTCCTACTATCATATCTTTTTTTAATGATTTTATCAAGGCGAACTAATCACTCAGAGTTGACAATGCAAAAACTTTAAAAATGAATTTTCTTTTAGTAACAAAGTAAAGAGTCTGGGACCAGAATGCTTTCCAAAAAGATAACAACTAAAATGACCTGCTCCCTAAAAAGTTAAACAGAAGATTTAGCTTTTTTAGCGGAGCAGGACAAATCTCCAGCGATGCTTATTTTATCTGAGTTTGAACATAGTGGGCAATGACATCTGATGTGTATTGAGCTGTTCCAGCTCCAAATTTGTCAATATTTTCCTTAAACTCTGGGTTATAGACGTAGCCTTTACCGATATGGCCGAAGACTTCAATAGGGCAATCAAATCCATAAGTACGGATGGCTTGCAAGAGCTTAGCTGCCTCTTCTTGGTTTTCGGCTGCTGTTGCAGCTAGTCCATTTTGAAGGTTTTGTGCCAAGGCTTGAAAAACTTGGTTAAAGGCGACCGTGGCCTCGTCTTCGTGACCTTTTTGGCGCTTGAGAGCCTGATCCATGACTTCCTGTCCATACTTCTCTACCGCCTCTTGGTGGTATTTTGATTGTCTTGATAGCTAAATCCAGTGAATTTTTCCTCAATCGTCATTTTTCTTTCTCCTTTTTGTTCTTGAATGGTTTTTTGCAAGGTGGAAATCAAGGTATCCAGATGTTGCCTTTCTTGGGTCAAATAGTCCAACTGCCTGGTCAAATGAGGCAATAAATCTGTCCTTTCTCCCTTTAACAGCTCTGCTATTTTTTCTAAAGAAAAGCCTAGATATTTGTAGTAAAGAATGACTTGAAGGCGTTCCAAATCCTCTTGACTGTAGGTTCGATAGCCGTTTTCCGACTTTAAGGGAACCAAGAGTCCTATCTTATCGTAGTGGTGCAGAGTCTTGACAGAGACACCTGAAAGCTGCGCAGCTTCTTTTATATGGTACATGATTTCCTCCTTACAAGAATAGTATAACCCCTCCCCTTAGGTCAGAGTCAAGTGTTTTTGCGAAATTTTTTTAACTATTTGAGAAAGGTGTGAAAACTTGAAAATGGTTTTCTTGACAGACCTTAGAAAACATGGTAGGATAGTCAAGTCTATCAATCAAACAGAAGGCTCATAAAGAGCCATGGAGAGAAGGCTATTTGACAACTCAAGTAGCCTTCTCTTATTTAAAAAACGAGATTGGAGTTTCAACTATGTCAGAAAAATCGCAATGGGGTTCAAAACTAGGCTTTATTCTAGCATCTGCTGGTTCAGCTATCGGACTTGGAGCCGTTTGGAAATTTCCCTACATGACTGCTGCAAATGGCGGTGGAGGCTTTTTACTGGTCTTTCTTATTTCTACCATTTTAATCGGTTTCCCGCTCTTGCTAGCTGAATTTGCCCTAGGTCGTAGTGCTGGCGTTTCCGCTATCAAAACCTTTGGAAAACTTGGCAACAATAACAAGTACAACTTTATCGGTTGGATTGGTGCCTTTGCCCTCTTTATCCTTCTCTCCTTTTACAGTGTTATCGGTGGATGGATTCTGGTTTATCTGGGCATTGAGTTTGGGAAATTGTTCCAACTTGGTGGAACGGGTGATTATGCTCAGTTATTTACTTCAATCATTTCAAATCCAGCCATTGCCCTAGGAGCTCAAGCAGCCTTTATCTTATTGAATATCTTTATTGTATCACGTGGGGTTCAAAAAGGGATTGAAAGAGCTTCGAAAGTCATGATGCCCCTACTCTTTATCATCTTTGTCGTCATCATTGGGCGCTCTCTCAGCTTGCCAAATGCCACGGAAGGGGTTCTCTACTTTCTCAAACCAGACTTCTCAAAACTGACCAGTGCTGGTCTCCTCTATGCCCTGGGACAATCTTTCTTTGCCCTCTCACTAGGGGTTACAGCCATGCTGACCTATGCCTCCTACTTGGACAAGAAAACCAATCTAGTTCAATCAGGGATTTCCATTGTTGCCATGAATATCTCAGTATCCATCATGGCAGGTCTAGCCATTTTCCCTGCTATGTCAGCCTTCAATATCCAGTCTGAAGGGGGACCAAGTCTCCTCTTTATCGTCTTGCCTCAGCTCTTTGACAAGATGCCTTTCGGAACCATTTTCTACATCCTTTTCCTCTTACTTTTCCTCTTTGCGACGGTCACTTCTTCTGTCGTCATGCTGGAAATCAATGTGGGCAATATCACCAACCAGGACAACAGCAAGCGTGCCAAATGGAGTACCATTTTAGGGATTTTAACCTTTGTTTTTGGAATTCCTTCAGCCCTATCCTACGGTGTCATGGCGGATGTTCACATCTTCGGTAAGACCTTCTTTGACGCTATGGATTTCTTGGTTTCCAATCTCCTCATGCCATTTGGAGCTCTCTGCCTTTCACTCTTTACAGGCTATATCTTTAAGAAAGCACTTGCCATGGAGGAACTCCATCTTGATGAAAGAGTATGGAAACAGAGACTTTTCCAAGTCTGGCTCTTCCTCCTTCGTTTCATCATTCCTATTATCATCATTGTGGTCTTTATCGCCCAATTTATGTAATCAAAAAGGACTTGAGTAATAAACTCAGGCCCTTTCTTTTTTATGGATGGCTAACAATCAATTCCAAGCCTTGCCCTTCTAAGGTCCAAGCTTCAACATCACTTGGTAGGATAAAGTGGCTCCCTTTTTGGATTGGATAGTTTGTTCCATCAACAGACAGTTGACCTTGACCAGCCAAGACGCTGAACAAGCTGTAGTCAGCTGTCTTTTCAAAGTCAACTTTTCCAGTGATTTCCCACTTGTAAACTGCGAAGAAATCATTAGAAACAAGGAGAGTGGAACGTAAATCATCAGCTTTGATAGTTACGGGACGGCTTTTAGCAGGTTCACCAATGTTCAAGACATCGATGGATTTTTCAAGGTGAAGTTCACGCAAGTTGCCCTTGTCGTCCTTACGGTCAAAGTCATAAACACGGTAAGTGGTATCGCTAGACTGCTGGGTTTCAAGAATCAAGATACCTGCTCCGATAGCGTGCATGGTACCGCTTGGTACATAGAAGAAATCTCCAGCCTTAACCGGCACTTTTGTCAGTAGTGCATCCCAGTTTTTGTCCTCGATTTGCTGGCGGAGTTCTTCTTTTGATTTGGCATTGTGACCATAGATAATCTCTGAACCTTCATCCGCAGCGATGATGTACCAGCACTCTGTTTTTCCGAGTTCGCCTTCATGTTCTAGACCATAGGCATCGTCTGGATGAACTTGGACACTGAGCCAATCGTTGGCATCGAGAATTTTGGTCAAGAGTGGAAATACAGGTTCTGGACGATTGCCAAACAATTCTCGGTGTTCCGCATACAAAGTAGCAAGGTCTGTTCCCTCGTAGCAACCATTGGCTACCTTTGAAACTCCATTTGGATGAGCTGAGATGGCCCAGTATTCTCCGATTTTTTCACTTGGAATGTCATAGCCAAACTCATCACGTAGCTTGGTTCCACCCCAGATTTTTTCTTGCATAACTGATTGTAAAAATAATGGTTCTGACATCTTGATCTCCTGTCTGATTTTTCTTCCCTCATTATAGCAAAAAGCTTGGTCTTATTGAACTCTTTTTCACATCTTATAAAGTAGGGAGAAGATTTTATAAAAATAGTGAACAAATGTGCTCTACTTAATACTTGCACCGTTGCTGGCAATGACATTCTTGTACCAGTAGAAGGATTTCTTCTTGCTCCGTTTGAGACTTCCTTGACCTGCATTATCTCGATCCACATAGATAAAGCCATAGCGCTTGTTCATCTCGCCCGTTCCAGCTGAAACCAGATTGATACAGCCCCAAGTCGTATAACCAAGCAATTTAACTCCATCTTGGTAAATGGCATCTCGCATAGCCTTGATATGGGCCTCTATGTAAGCAATCCGATAGTCATCTGCTACGTAGCCATTTTCATCTGGCGTGTCCATAGCACCGAGTCCATTTTCTACGATGAACATGGGTTTTTGATAACGATCCCAGATGGCATTGAGAGTGATACGAAGCCCCAGTGGGTCAATCTGCCAACCCCATTCTGAGGATTCCAGATAGGGATTTTTGATAGAGGCAAAGACATTTCCAGCTGTCAGATCCCTCACTTCTGGGTCGCCTGAAGCCACTCGGCTCGCATAGTAAGAGAAGGAAACAAAGTCAACAGTGTGATTCTTCAATAAATCTAAATCTTCTGTCGTCATTTCAATCTTAATTCCCTCACGCTCCCACTGCTTCTTAGCATAGTTTGGATATTCCCCGCGTGCTTGAACATCAATGAAGAAGTAACTCTTGCGGTCTTGCTCCATAGCTGCCCAGTAGTCTCTCGGATGGGCAGTGTTAGGATAATATTGCCCTGCTGCCAACATACATCCCACCTTGTTTTCTGGATCAATTTCGTGGGCAATTTTAGTCGCCATAGCCGAGGCTACTAACTCATGATGGGCTGCTTGGTATTTGACCTGATCTTGATTTTCTCCTTCTTCAAAACAAATTCCTGCACCTAAAAAGGGGGCATGCAGAATCATATTGATTTCGTTGAAGGTTAGCCAGTACTTGACCAAGCCCTTGTAACGGGTAAAGAGGGTGCGGCAGAGATTTGCGTAAAAGTCCAACATGCGACGATTGCGCCAACCACCGTACTCCCTAATTAAGTGCATGGGGCAGTCGAAATGCGTGATGGTCACCAGAGGCTCAATCCCATACTTATGACATTCCTTAAACAAATCCTCATAAAAGGCTAGACCAGCTTCATTTGGCTCTGCTTCATCTCCCTTAGGAAAAATCCGAGTCCAAGCAATGGAAAGTCGATAGGTTTTAAAGCCCATTTCTGCAAAAAGCGCAATATCTTCCTTGTAATGATGGTACATATCAATGGCTTCCTTTGCTGGGTAAAAATAGCCCTCCTCAAAAGAAAACATCTTTTTCTGACCTGTGATAATGGCTTCACGGTCAGATCCAATCGGTACCACATCCACATTAGCAAGACCTCGACCGTCCTGATTATATGCACCCTCACATTGATTAGCTGCCGTTGCACCACCCCAGAGGAACCCTTCTGGAAAAGTTAGTTTTTCAGTCATATCTCTATCCACTTTCTTATTTTACTGCTTCATTTACTTATATTATACCCCAATATCCAGACCTTTACTTGTGAAATACTGCGGAATAATGATACTATTATATGATTCCATTTAATCCGACAAATTTTCAGGGTTCGATTTTTTAAAGAAATCCTCTTCAAAGATTTCTTCAGCAAAAAACGATTCTATGTATAAACATAGAACCGTATGATGGAAAGTTGAGCTTTGGAACAAAATAATCAACTTCTATTTGACAAGATTTGGAAGGACAAACATGATGTAAACAGCTGAAACAAGCATCATTAGAATAAGAAGATAGACTGATAATTTAGTCAGCCATAAAAATCGACCTAGCTTTAACGGTCTTTCCACGTAAGAAAGTTTAGGTTTGTTCGGATCATAGTAAACAGTAACCTTTCCGCCGATTGGGAAGCGCTCCATAAGTGGTGATTTTGTTACAGAAATGAAACTATTTCGCCGTACCTGATACCTTAACACTTGTGGATTTTCTCCATTATCGAAACCTTCCAACTTTACTTCAGAAACGATAGAATTAAGTGGTGTTGCAACTGTTTTTGATACGCTAGAAAGAAATTTTGGTCCCACTACCTTATACTGATTCCCGTCAACAGTGTATTCTACAACTGGGAGACTAACATCGTTATAAAGAAATGCAGAATATCTTGTGATTTTTCCTTCAGTTTTTTCAGTACATTTTTTATCATCTAAATAACTACTAAAAATCAACTCATTGAACATAAAATACGTAAAGGCAGCAAACGCTAATATCATACAGCCAAATAATAAAAAGAAACTCGTCGACATCTTGATTCACTCCTAAACTTTCGTTAGGCTTCTATTTTAACAGAATATAAAAAAGGATACAAGAATACTAACTATTTTAAACTTTTTAAATCAAAGCTGTGATAGCCGTCACTAGGCCAAAAACGATACCTGGAGCATTAGCAGCAGCGAGGGGGATATCTCTTTCCTTTTTGAAAAGACCGTAGTAAACCCATAGACTACAGTTGATAGCTGCGACCAAGGGTTGGATGAAGTTTCCTTTTTGACCAGCTAGATTGTTCATGATTTGTGGGAAGTAAGAGACATACATCATAACGGACATGAAGGTCGCTACCCAACCCAAGATTTTCATTTGTTTTTCAGACATTTTCAAAACCTCTTTCATTTTTACGAATCATATTTTATAATCTTTTTTCAAAACAATCAAGACTTTGTAGCTTTTGTTATGAAGTTGTAAACTATCACAATCTTGTGATAAGAAAAAGACCGGATTTCTCCGATCTTTCAATAGTGCATATTCTCACATTCTGTATTAAGAATAATTATGGTTAGCTTCAAATGATTAAGCGCCCTATTTCATACGATAAAAGTCAATCACTAGGCCAGCAGGGCCTTTAACTAGTAGCGATTCCGTTCCCCAATCCGTTTCACAAGGACCGTGTAAAATCTCGACACCAATTTCTTTCAATCGTTGGTAGTTCTGATTTAGATCCTCAACCTCGATGTGAAGAATGATTCCTGACTGAAAGTTTTCCAAAGAAATCAAATGATTTTGAGACAACATAAGACAATGACTGCCAATCGTGAACTGTGCAAAACTGTTGTCAACATAATCGGCTTTTTTATCCAAAATACGCTCCAAGTCAGCACAGACTTGAGGAACATCTGAAACGATAATATCTAATTGATTTAAATTCATTTACTATCCTCCATAAAAAGACCGGATTGCTCCGATCTTTTCAAGTTAGACTCTTGAAAATCAAAGAATAAAATCTACAAAGTTTACATTTGATTTTCGATGAGAGAAATTATTTGATTGCGCGTGATTGCAATCCTTCTTCTTCCAAGAAGAGGCGGAATGGTACGAGTTCTTCTGCTTCGTATTTTTCCTTGAAGGCTTTGATTGCTTCTTCTGAGTGTTGTTTTGGATCCAACTCAAGTACTTCTACTGGAAGTGGACGGTGTTGAGAGATGCGAGCATCGATAACAACAGTTTTACCTTCTTTGTTCAATTTAACAGCTTCTGCAACAACTGCATCGATGTCTTCGATACGGTCAACTGTAAATCCTACAGCACCTTGCGCTTCAGCGATTTTCGCATAGTCAGCATTAGGGAAGTCACAGCCAAACAAGTGTTTGTTTGTGTCTTCGTATTTGTCCTTGATGAAGGCATATTTACCATTTGAGAAGACAACGTTGATAACTGGAAGGTCGTATTGAACGTTTGTGATAACGTCTGGGTAGCACATGTTGAATGCACCGTCACCCATGATGTTCCATACTTGGCGATCTGGATTGTCTTTCTTAGCAGCGATACCACCAGGAAGGGCAATACCCATTGTCGCAAAGAGTGGAGATGTACGCCACATGTTCTTAGGTGTCATATGAAGGTGACGAGTAGATGTTTGAGTAGTGTCACCTACGTCGATTGAGTAGATAGCATCTTGATCAGCATGTTTGTTGATTGCATTGTAAACTTGGTACAATTGCAATTCACCCTCAGTTTTACCTTCGAGTTTGTTCATGTAATCACGCCAGTTTTGGTTGTTCTTAACGTTTGCACGCCACCATGGAGTAGATTCAACTGGGTTCACTTTGTCAAGGATTGCTTTCGCTGCTTGACCTGCATCACCAAGGATAGAAGCATCAAGGGCATGACGTTTACCAAGTTTGTATGGATCGATGTCAACTTGGATGAATTTTTCAGTGTTCTTGAAGGCTTCGTAAACTTCAGCAAATGGGAAGTTTGAACCAAGGAAAAGAACTGTGTCTGCTTCAAAGACCACTTCGTTGGCTGGTTTCCAACCAACACGGTAAGCAGAACCTGTCAAACCTTCATAGTTCCACTCAAAGGCTTCAAAGTTTTTAC
This sequence comes from Streptococcus oralis subsp. dentisani, assembly GCF_002096685.1. Classification (GTDB taxonomy): domain Bacteria; phylum Bacillota; class Bacilli; order Lactobacillales; family Streptococcaceae; genus Streptococcus; species Streptococcus oralis_AD. The sequence goes on from NZ_NCVA01000036.1 coordinate 54,649, forward strand.
CAGTTGTGATGATTGGTGCTTTGATTTTACGTGACAATTCAGTAATCACTTCACCTGCTTTAACACCACCGTAACCAGCGTAGATAACTGGACGTTCAGCGTTGTTCAAGATTTCAACCGCTTTGTCGATTTCAACTTCGTTCAAGGCAGGAGCGATGAATGAACGCTCGTATGAACCTGAACCGTAGTATGAGTTTTCGTCGATTTCTTGGAAACCGAAGTTTACTGGAATTTCAACAACAGCTGGACCTTTTTTAGAAACTGCAGCGCGGCAAGCTTCGTCGATTACTTTTGGCAATTGCTCAGCGTAAGCTACACGTTTGTTGTAGACAGCGATACCGTTGTACATTGGATTTTGGTTCAATTCTTGGAAGGCATCCATGTTGAGTTCGTTAACTGGACGTGATCCAAGGATCGCTAGGAATGGAGTGTTATCCATAGCTGCATCGTAAACACCGTTAATCAAGTGAGTCGCACCTGGACCACCTGAACCAACTGCAACCCCGATTGAGCCACCAAATTTAGCTTGCATAACCGCTGCAAGAGCACCTGTTTCTTCGTGGCGAACTTGCAAGAAGCGGATATCTTTGTCTTCAGCCAAAGCGTCCATCAATGAGCTGAGTGTTCCTGATGGGATACCGTAGATTGTGTCTACGCCCCATGTTTTCAATACATTAAGCATTGCTGCAGATGCAGTAATTTTTCCTTGAGTCATAATGATAACTCTCCTTCAAATATTTTTAAAACTTGATTCATCCGTTTTCATATATTATTTGGAAACGTTTCAGCAAATTTTTACTCTACTAATTTATCACAATTATTTTGACTTTACTAAGAATCTGCTCAGAAGTTTTTATACTCTATTGCAGTACAGTTTGAAAATATTTTATGTGACTGTTTTATAATAAAAAGCGAGCAAGCTCGCTTTTAGTCTATTTTACTAAAGTTTAGTAAGAGTGAACTGGTCAGAACAGATACAGAACTAAAGGCCATGGCTAGACCTGCCAGTTCTGGATTGAGGGCCAATCCAACACCAGAAAAGATTCCTGCTGCAATCGGAATTCCGACGACATTGTAGATAAAGGCCCAGAAAAGATTGAGCAGAATACGGTTAAAGGTTTTCTTACTCATGTCAAAGGCACGAACCACTCCTAGGAGGTTATTAGTTGTCAACACTAAATCTGCTGACTCGATGGCGATATCCGTTCCAGCTCCCATAGCAATCCCCACATCTGCTACACTGAGGGCAGGAGCATCATTGATGCCATCACCAACAAAGGCTACTTTCCCAGCTGCTTGTAGTTTATGGATTTCATGGGCTTTTTCTTCTGGTAGGACGCCTGCAATGACCTCTTCGATTCCGATTTGATCTGCAATAGCACGCGCCACACCAGCATTATCTCCTGTCAGCATGACTGTTTTAAGACCACGTTTTTTCAACTGACTGATGGCTAGCTTAGCATTTTCCTTGGGAATATCTTGCAAAGCAAGCAAGCCTTTGATTTCATTATCAACAGCCAAGAAAACAACTGTCTTAGCTTCTTTTTCTAGTTCTTCTAGTTTTTCCTGATAAGCGCTGGAAATATCCATACTATCTAGCATTTTAGCATTTCCAAGTAAGACTTGTTTCCCAGCTATTTGCCCTGAAACACCTTTTCCGTGCAAGGCTTGGAAATTTTCGACAGTTTGAAACTCAAGTCCAGCTTCACTTGCTCTCTTGACAACAGCCTCAGCCAGTGGGTGTTGAGAAGCTTCTTCCAAGGAGGCAGCTAAGCCGAGCACTTCTGTCTCATCGCCAATGATATCAGTGACCACTGGTTTTCCTTCCGTCAAAGTCCCTGTCTTATCAAACACAATAGTTTGGACTTTCTGAATTTCCTGTAAGACTGTTCCATTTTTGAGAAGAACCCCCATTTTGGCACTGCGTCCTGTCCCTACCATAAGAGCTGTCGGTGTTGCAAGACCCAAGGCACAAGGGCAGGCAATAATCAAAACCGCAACTCCATAGAGAAGAGAAGACACAAAGCTAGCTCCAAGCACGACTACACTATCCCTGAGCAAAACGAACCAAACCCAAAAGGTCACGATTCCTAAAATGACAACTGCTGGGACAAAAATCCCTGAAATCTTATCCGTCAAGTCCTGAATCGGTGCGCGGCTAGTCTGAGCTTTCTTTACAAAGTCTACAATCTGTGCCAAAACAGTCTCTGAGCCAACCTTTTCTGCCCTAAAAATAAGCGTTCCGCTATTATTGATAGTTGAGCCAATGACAGTATCTCCAACTGTCTTGTCCACTGGCAGGCTCTCACCTGTCACCATGGATTCATCTATGCTGGACACACCTTCCACTACGACACCATCAACTGCAATCTTTTCACCTGGACGCACTCGAACCAGGTCGCCTACCTTGACTTGGTCCAAGGGAACTTGAACATAGCTATCATCACGCAAGACTTCTGCTGTTTTAGCTTGCAAATCAAGCAATTTCTCCACAGCTTGAGAAGTATTTTTCCGCATTTTTTCCTCAAAAACCGCCCCCAAAAGAACGAAGAAGAGGATAAATCCAGCACTTTCAAAGTAAACAGGGAGGCCAGCAAAGAGGGCTACTAGACTATAGAGATAGGCTACTAGAGTTCCCAGTGCCACCAAGGTATCCATGTTGGCATTGTGTTTTTTAAAGCTGGCCCAAGCACTCTGAATATAAGGACCACCTGCCACTAGCATGATAGGTGTTGTGGCTAAAAAGGTACCCCAATGCATAACTGGATGACTGATAGTCCCTGTCAACATCCCAAGCATGAGGAAAACAAGAGGCAGGGTAAAGATGCTAGTAATCCAAAAACGTTGCAAAAGTGACAAAGATTTTCGCGTCTTCTCAACTACGGTATAGCTTCCTTTTTGCATCTTCATACCACATGAGAATTCATGTTCACCCAGCTCTTGAGGAGTAAAACGAATTGTCTTCTCCTCGTCCACACCGATTGGTTCTAGGATTCCTTCTTCTTCAAAAAGAATTTCCTTGTAACAGTTTGAAGGGGTGGCACGATGAAAGGTAATCTCAGCTGGAATCCCTTTTTGAAGTTGGATATGGGCTGGATGATAGCCTTTTTCAGCTCGGATACCGATTTTTTGAATGCCATTTTCTAGACTTGCTTTCACAATTTCTGTCATCATTTCCTCCTACTCTACAATCATCTTGCCGTGCATCATGTTCATACCACATGCAAACCCAAATTCTCCAGCCTGATCAGGTGTGATTTCCACTACATACTCTTCACCCATAGGCAAGTCCGCATGCACACCAAAATCTGGGAAGACGATCTGATCCAGACAGGGTGACGGGTCCTTGCGGTCAAAGACAATACGGGCTGGGACTGATTTTTTAAGAATAATCAACTCAGGAGTATACCCTCCCATGACTTCCACTCGAATCTCTTGGTAGCCCTTTTTTTGCTGGGCCTTTTGTCCAGATTTTTCAGGCTTTTTGAAAAACCAAAACAAGATAAACGCGATAAGGGCAAGACAAATAATGGTTACAATACTATTTAACATGGCGTCTCCTTTACATACAATTACATTTTACTTCCGCAACTGCGCTAGCTTTTTTCTTAGAAATCACAGCTTCCAAATCTTCCAAGTCAGCCAAAGTGAAATCACATTCCACAATCAAATCAGCCAACAAGTTCTTAATCCTACGAGAACAAACCTTGTCTTTGATATCTTGGACAAGCAAGTCTCGGCTTTGGTCTAGAGTTAATAGGGCTGAATATACAAAGGACTTGCCCTCTTTTTTCCTAGTCAGGCACTCTTTCTCTACTAAGCGAGCCAAAAGAGTTTGAACAGTGGACTTGGACCAGTTAAACCGCTCTGCCAGAACCCTGATCAAATCGCTACTGGTCTGCTCCCCCTGCATCCAAACAATCTTCATGACCTGCCATTCTGCATCTGAAATCTGCATAATCACACCTCCTAAATCTACATTTGTCGATTACAGTTATTAGTATACTCCGAAAATCTACATTTGTCAACTATAATTTTTATTATTTTTTCGAAAAATAGAATTTTAATCCTGTAACGAGAGATTTGCAATCAAATTTCACTATATAAACTATAAAAATATGCTATACTGAAGAAAAAAGAAAACAACCACTAGGGGTGCGTAAAGCTGAGATTAACGACTGTTAGATCCCTTTGACTCAATCTAGGTAATGCTAGCTGATGGAAGTGGAAATGATAATGAGGACTACCTGGTCTTCTATTGCTTTCCTGAAGCAGACTAGCTTGTTCTTAAGAATACAAACTTCAGTTGGTTGGGAGGTTTTAGATGACTTATTTACCCGTTGCTCTAACCATTGCAGGGACTGACCCTAGTGGCGGTGCTGGCATTATGGCTGATTTAAAGTCATTCCAAGCTAGAGATGTCTATGGAATGGCCGTTGTGACCAGTCTTGTCGCTCAAAATACCAGAGGCGTTCAATTAATCGAACACGTCTCCAACCAAATGCTGGAAGCTCAATTGGATAGTGTCTTTTCGGATATCAAGCCTCAGGCTGTAAAAACAGGGATGTTGGCAACTACTGAGATCATGGAGATCATCCAACCCTATCTTAAAAGGCTGGACTGTCCCTATGTGCTTGACCCTGTTATGGTCGCTACGAGTGGGGACACCCTGATTGATTCTAGTGCCAGAGACTACCTAAAAGCAAATCTGCTTCCCCTTGCAACCATTATCACTCCGAATCTTCCTGAGGCAGAAGAGATTGTTGGTTTTTCGATTCATGATCCAGAAGACATGCAGCGTGCTGGTCGCCTGATTATAAAAGAATTTGGTCCTCAGTCGGTGGTCATCAAAGGTGGTCATCTTGAAGGTGGTGCCAAGGATTTTCTTTTTACCAAGGAGGAACAATTTGACTGGGAAAGTCCAAGAATTCAAACCTGTCACACCCATGGTACTGGATGTACCTTTGCTGCTGTGATTACGGCTGAACTAGCCAAGGGCAGAAGCCTTTATCAGGCAGTCGATAAGGCCAAGGCCTTTATCACGAAAGCCATCCAAGACGCTCCTCAACTCGGACATGGTTCTGGCCCAGTCAACCATACAACTTTTAAAGATTAAGAAAAAACTCTCTAGTTCCCGCAATAAGGAAATTAGAGAGTTTTTGATTAGGAAACAATGTCATCTAGCTTTGTTAAAAAGGCTTGCGTTTTTGCCTCAATATCTTCTGCCTGCATCAGATTACGTACGACAGCTACTCCAGCTATACCCGTGCCGATAAGTTGGTCAATATTCTCTGACGTCAAGCCTCCAATAGCAACTACTGGAATGGCGACCGTTTGGCAAATTGTTTTCAAGGTTGAAATCAGAGTGATGGGGGCATTTTCTTTGGTCGTAGTCGGGAAAATGGCTCCTGTTCCCAAGTAATTTGCCCCTCCTTCTTCTGCCTCGAGGGCTCTTTTAACTGTTTTAGCAGTGACACCGAGGATTTTTTCAGGACCCAAGACTTTGCGGGCAACCGAAACTGGTAGTTCATCGTCGCCGATATGCAAACCTGCAGCATCAACTGCGAGACAGACATCCAAACGATCATCGATTATCAAGGGTACCTGATAGGCATCGGTTATTTCCTTGACTTGTTTTGCCAAGTGATAGTATTGATTGGTTGTGAGATTTTTTTCTCGTAATTGGACAATGGTAACACCTGAACGGCAGGCTGTCTCAACTTTTTCAAGAAAGTTTTCCAAGGAATCTTGGTAGCGATTGGTTACTAGATACAGTTTAAGTACTTCTCTATTCATAAAAATCTCCTTTGATGGCTTCTAGCCAGTTTTCATCTCTTTTTAGGAGAGAGAGTTGATTGAGAACTTGGTAACGAAAATCTTCCAATCCCATTCCTTGAACAAGAATTCTCTCAGCAGCGATATTGAGATAAGAGACCGCTAGACAAGAAGCTTCAAAGGCAGTCATTCCTTGGCTAAGAAAAACGGCTGTCAAGGCTCCAACTAAGTCTCCTGTCCCTGTTATCCAGTCTAATTCTGCACAGCCATTTCCCAATACAGCAACTTGATTTTCTGAAACGATGAGGTCCTTGGGGCCAGTGACTAAGAATGACATACCAGAATAGGTCTGACACCAGTCTTTCAAGACTTGAAGCAAATCCTCCGTTTCTTGATCTTTATGGCTAGCGTCAACTCCAACTCCGTGGTGCTTTAATCCAACAAGACTTCGGATTTCTGACATATTTCCTTTAAGGACCGTGGGCTTGTATTCTAAAAGATCTCTGACTAGATCCTTACGAATGGGGGAAGCCGCAACGCCAACTGCATCTACTACCATTGGGAGACAAGCTTGAGCTGCATAAGTAGCTGCCATGCGGATTGCTTTCTCCTTCTCAGCTGACAAATGCCCCAAATTGATGAAGAGAGCCTGACTTTGTTTGGTAAAAGCAAGAACCTCACGAGGGTCATCTGCCATGACAGGTTTAGATCCCAGAGCCAAAATACCATTGGCCAGCATCTCACAGGAAATCTCATTGGTGATGCAGTGAATTAAGGAGCTAGAGCTCAGAGGAAAGGGATTTGTCAATGCTTGCATCAGTCTATCCTTTCTCCAAAGAAATATCCTTGTACTTTTTTAAAGAATTCCTGCTTGATTAAAAATCGAAAGGCAAGAAAAGCTATGGCTGTACCGATCAAGGTCGCTCCGAAAAATCGCGGAGTATAGATAAACCAGCTGAGCTTGGCCGCAGATCCCGTAAAGAGAACCATGACAGGATAGGAAACAATGGAACCGATAATCCCTGTTCCCAAAATCTCTCCTAGGGCAGAATAATGAAATTTTCGACCGTACTTATAAAAGAGACCTGCAAGGAGGGCTCCAAAAGTAGCTCCTGTGAGGGCCAAGGGCGGAATGCCTTGAGTAGACATACGGATAAAGGCTGTGACTGTAGCCATGACCAAGGCATAAACAGGCCCCATCAAGATTCCTGCAAGAATGTTGACTACACTGGACATTGGTGCCATCCCTTCAATTCGAAAGATGGGTGTAAGAACTACGTCAAGGGCAATCATCATGGATAAAATGGTTAATTTGTGAACTTGAAGTCGGTGGTTTCTCATTTTCTATTTCTTCTCTTTTTCTAAGGACTGCAAATCACTCGTCCATGTTTGGTGTTGGTAAGCCATCTCCCAAAACTTGGCTTCCATGTGGACACTGCGGTGGAAGGCCTCTAGCATTTTTTGTTTGTCCGTCTTGTTGCTTTCTCGATAGAGTTGATTGACTAGCGCTTCTTCCTCTTTAATCTGCTGTTCTAACTCATCGGTGATATAGGTCTCAATCCACTGTTGATAAAGAGGATTCGGGGATGGTTTGCGATTAAGTGCCTTGCCCAAATCATGGTATAACCAAGGACATGGGAGCAAACTAGCAAAAGCAATGCCCAAGTTTGGTTCTGCAAACTGTCGATAAATATGAGAAATGTAATGATAACAGGTTGGAGCGATTGGATGTTGCTCCATTTCCTGGTCACTGATTCCTAATTCCTTGAAAAATTGTTGGCGGATAAACAACTCACCATCCACTAGACTCTGGGCATTTTGTTTCAAGAGTTTTTTCATTTCCTCGTTTGAAGTCTTATCAGCCAAGAGGTGATAAGCTTCTGAAAAAGACTTCAGATAGTATGCATCCTGAATCAGGTAATAGCGGAAAATTGAAGGTTCTAACGTTCCCTCTTGTAACTGTAATACAAATGGGTAATGAAAGGAAGCCTGCCAAGCTTCCCTGGATAATTCCATCGCAATATCTGTAAATTCCATAATAACTCCTTTATAAAAACAGACTGGTTTGAAGCAATAAAAAGAAAAGTAGGTAGATCAATTTTGTCCTCTGAGAAATATAAAAAGTCCGATAGCTATTCTCCACCTGTGCATGTTCGTCATATCCGTGCGCAGATAGAGCTCTCAGATAAAGATGGCGCCATCTAAAGACCGTCATCAGAACCTTGCTATAAATCAAGGGCGACCAAACATGCAGTTTTTGACCACGCAATAAGCAAGCTTCCTTGAGAGACTTGATTTCCTGCTGAATGAGGGGAAAGGCATTGAATACTACAATTAAGGCATAGGCCCAAGATCGCGATAACCCCTTTTGAGCCAAGTACAAGAGAAGCTCTTTTAGGGAAATACTAGAAACAAAGACAAGACCAATACAAACCGTCACAAAAGCTCTCGTTCCAAGTATCACTGCCTGCGAAGCATCCCCATGTAACTGTACTGCCCAATAGTTGGTAAAAGATGGTAAAAGGGCGAGCACAAGCATCCAAGCCAACATTTTAAATCGACGGTAATAGAGCAAAAAGAGTATACAAAATGCAGCTACTAAAAGATTAAGAGCAATCGAAGGAATGAAAGATGTTTCCAAGGATAAAATTAGAAAGAAGAGGCTGATAACTGGTGTCTTGGTCGCTACTTTGATCATACTACCTCACCTCCCCTAGAGTATCAATGTTCAGAGATGAGAGAGGTTTGCTGATGGTCACGTCTTGGAGATGACTGAGCCCCTCACTAGTCATCTCAATCCAATAATCGACCACAGAAATCAAGGGATCTAAACGATGGCTAATGATCAAAAAACTTCTTCCTTGATTTCTGTCCTCCAACATCCACTGACAAAAATAATGGCAAGCTCTATCATCCAAACCAGCAAATGGTTCATCTAGCAAAATCACAGACGCCTTGCTGGTAAAGATGGTCAGTAGCTGAAGAATCTTTTGCTGGCCACCACTTAATTGATAGGGACTCTTATCAAGCGCCTGCTCCAGATTAAAATATCGTAAAGCTTGGAGAATCCGTTGATTTCTTTCAGAGTCTGGACTATCTAATTGCAGTTCCTCTCTCAGACTAACTCGGATAAACTGCTTCTCAGCTTCCTGAACAACACCTGTCAGATCACGATACAGACTCTTTTTCTTTTTCAGGACTTTCCCCTTCCAAGTAATGCACCCTTTATACTTTTGAAATTGAAGAATAGAGCGAAAGAGGGTTGATTTCCCGACACCATTGTCACCCAAGATACAGGAAATTCCTTGGTAGAATGTAAAATCCGCAATTGAAAAGAGGGGGCGATGATCCAGCTCACAAATCACACGATCCATATGGTATAGTTCTGGATTAGAAGCAACTTCCTTTGAAGAAACCTGTATCATCTCAGAGGTAGGGATTTGAAACACTTCCCTTAGTTGGCCATCTCTTAGCTCCACCATATGGTCGATATAGACTTCATAGTCCGTTAAATCATGGTCGCACAGGATAACTGTCTTCCCATCAGAGACCAACTCTTTTAGAATCTCCAATATCTCTATCCTACTCTTGCGGTCAATGGAAGCAAAGGGTTCATCCAAGAGATAGACCCTAGGATTCATAGCAAAGAGAACAGCCAAAGCAGCCTTTTGCTTTTCCCCACCTGATAAGTGATGAATTGGACGGTGCAAAATCGCCTTGCAGCGACATTGCTGGACAACCTCTGCTATTTTAGAATCAATTTCCTGAACGGGATGGCCGATATTCTCCAGGGTAAAAATCAGCTCCTCAAACAAGTTCTCCATGGTAAATTGATGATTGGGATTTTGAAAGAGAATGCCAACCGTCTGGACACGTTTGACGATAGAAAGCTGACTGACCTCACTCCCATCTATCAAGACTTGACCACTATAAGGTAAGGAAGTGACCTGGGCAATGATTTGAAAGAGACTGGATTTTCCTGAACCACTGCTCCCAACTAACAAGGTAAAAGTTTGCTCATGAAAAGTAAAATCAATCGGTTCTGAAAAGATTGGGGATTGAATCCCTCTTAATTCCGGGCCCATCTATGCCTTTCCTCCAGCTGCAAACTGATGATAGAGTTTGACAATGGCACGAACCAAAATGGTACAGAAGAAAAAGACGGAAATAAAACGCACCACCAGCAAGGAAAGGACAAAAGGAAGGGAGAAGGCATAGTAACCTAATTTAATGTATTCATAGACAAAGCTAAAAAGGGTAATCCCAATACTATTAGCAGTTAGAGAGAGCCAACTTTCATAACGATTCTTGGTCACAAGAAAGCCAAATTCACTTCCCAAACCTTGAACCAAACCAGACAAAAGAGCGCCTAGACCGAATTGGCTACCATAAAGGACTTCAGCAAGTGCAGCTAGCCCTTCTCCAATCGTTGCACTTCCGACTCTTGGAACAAAGATAGCTGCAATGGGCGCAGCCATACACCAGAGACCAAAGAGGATTTCATTGGCAAAGGCCTGCAAACCAAGAGGGGCTAAGATTAGTGTGAGAATATCAAACAGATAGCCTGAACCCACAAAAACGCCACCAAAAAAGATAGACAAGAAAGCAAGCAAGATAACATCTTTTAACTGCCATTTTTTCAACATAAAAAACTCCTTTTTTAAAGAAAAGTGGGGCATTCAAGGAGAGCTACCTAAACAAGCCTATCCAGTTTGTATAAACAAAAAAACTCCAATTACAATTAAGAATTAGAGTTCACCTTACAAGATTAGACAGTTTCCTTCGACATACGAAAAAAACCTTTTCACATTTCCCTTCGCCAGTCTTAACTGTATCAGGTTCAATGGGTATCATCTCAGCCTAAGGCACCCCAAATGTCTTTATTATTTAATTATATAATTATTTTAACAGACGATTTATTCTAGTTCAAGGAATTGAACTGGAAATACAGCCTTGTACTCAAAAAGACAGCAGATCTTTCTTTTGCAAAAAATAAATGACTTATTTGATGGATTAGCTATTTGAACTGAATCTGGACATATCTTTTTAGAAAAAAGAAAATCCTACTCCCTCAGAATCCAAGGAAAAATTGATGCCTATTGTTCACTCATTTCCCGAACAGTTTTTTCTATATTTTTTGCATACGATATTGCTGAAATGATTGAAACGCCGTCAACATTGGTCTTCATAATATCTTTAATATGTTGCGTCTGTATCCCACCAATTGCAACTAAGGGAATTTGTGGCAATAGTTTTCTCATCAATTTAAGACCTTCATAACCTATAGCACCACCAGCATCATCTTTTGACTGGGTATCAAATACAGGACCAACACCAACATAATCTACATATTCAACTTTTGATTGTTGAAATTCTTCCTCGTTTTTTATAGAAAGACCAATTATTTTATCTGGCATCAATTTTCTAATTTCATCAACACCAAGATCATCCTGTCCTACATGTACACCATCAGCATCAATTTCCATTGCCAAATCAATATCATCATTAACAATAAACGGAACATTGTATTTTTTACAAAGATCCTGTAGTTTAATTGCTAATTCGACTTTTTCTTTACCTTCTAAGGCTCCCTCACCTTTTTCACGGAATTGAAATAAGGTTATACCACCTTTTAAGGCTTCCTCAACGACTCTATATATATCTTTTCCTTGGCAAGTAGTCGTTCCACAAATAAAATATAGTTTTAGTAATTCTTTATGAAACATCTTACTTCACTCTTTTGAATTCCTTTACATCTTCGTCTGTAATCTCGTATAAGGCATTTATAAATTCAACTTTAAATGTTCCAGGAAGATGCCCATTTGGACGTTTTTCTGCCATTTCTCCAGCGATATTGTAAACCAACATTGCTGTTTCTAATGATTTCAATTCTTGACCTTTTTCAAGTCCGATAAAGCTTGCTACTACAGCACCTAATAAGCATCCTGTCCCAATAACTTTTGGCATCATGGCACTACCATTATGAATCGTTACAACTTCTCCATTAACCGCAATGGCATCCACTTCACCTGTTACTACTATTGGAATATTGAACTTTTTATTTGCTGCTAGAGCAATTTCATCAATATTATCTACGCCTGCACTATCTACTCCTTTAGATGCCACATTTATTCCTACTAAAGAGGCAATCTCGCCAGCATTTCCCCTAATCGCTGCCAGTTTGTAATTATTGATTAGATCATCTGCTACTTTTTTTCTATATTCTCCTGCTCCACAGGCTACAGGATCTAAAACTGCAGGAACATTATATTTTTCAGCAATTTTTAGTGCCTCTTGGTACAGCTTCCAATTATTATCCGTTAAAGTCCCAATGTTAATCAATAATCCTCCAGCATATTTTAATAGATCTTCTAAGTCTGCTGGGTACTCGCTCATAGCTGGTGAGGCACCCAGTGCTACTAATCCATTTGCTGTAAAGTTTTTTACAACATCATTGGTGATACAGATTACTAATGGTGCTTTTTCTTTTAATAATTTTAAACTTGTCATATTGAAATCCTTCCTTTTCACTTTATACGATCTACTGATTTCGATTTATCTCTATCTTTCGTTAAGAAATTTTTCAGTTACATTGAATGATTTACCTCATCAAATTTGTCAGTATCCTGAACTTTCCCTAAGCATCATAACCAATATCAAAAAAGGCTAATTCTAAAGCGACTGCTTGGTTCCAGCGTTGCTTAAGTTCTGTCAAATCTTCTCGACCTTTTCCGACACGATTGAGTTCGTCAACCAGAAATTGAACCCACTCTGCAAAGAAAGGACCTCTGTGGAGATTAATCCATTCCGAATGAATATAGGCTTCAGGTAGAGCCAAATCTTTAGAACCCCAGTCTAAATAGAGACCTTCTCCAATGACCAGCATGACTAAAAGATGGGCATAGTCTGATGATGATACAGCAGAATACATAAGCTCCTGAAAGACTTTTGTTACAGGATGCAAGGTCACTTCCAGATAATCATTCTCAGATACTTTTAAATCTTTGAAAGCTTTTTGGAAATAACCGTCTTCATCTGCTTCAAGAAAGCCTAGTTGCTTGGCAAAACGAAGCTTGGATTCAAGCTGGTCTGCGTGGGCTACGCAAGCACCCAGCATGGATAAGAAGGCATCAAAGAAGTGATAATCTTGAATTAGGTAGTCTTTTAAGACCTTATTCTCAATTGTCCCCGCAAAAAGTTCCTTAACAAAACGATGATTGATTGCAGCCTGCCAATCCTTCTGACTGCTTTTTAATAATTCTCCAACAGTCAAACCTGGCTGAAATGCATAGTCTTGTCTTTCCATATTTACTTTTCCTCTCTTTACTCGTTCGTAATCAACAAAACATCAAGAAAATCCTAGTTTTACTTGACCTTTTTAAAGAAAATCAAGGGCGTTCAAGAAAAGCTACCTAAATGCTTTGTATCACCTTCATCCAGTTTATATAAACAAAAAAACTCCAATTACAATCAAGAATTAGAGTTTAGCTTACAAGATTAGATCGTTCATTTCGCCATACGAAAAAACGTTTCACATTTCCCTTCGCCAGTCTTAACTGTATCAGGTTCAATGGGTATCATCTCAGCCTAAAGCACCCCAAATGTCTTTATTATTTAATTACTGCACCAGTATAGCAAAAAATGAAAGCCCTAGCAAGATATTTGACTGAAAAATATATTTATATAGATTTCAATGGTGATTTATTCTTCCTATAGACGAAGAAAAACCTCCACATCAAGTGGAGGCAAGCTATTTTATCAATACAATTTTAAGTCACGAGGGTCAACTGGGAAGGTTGGATTGTATGGGTTGTGACGGAGTTTGAAGTGTTTGACATCTTCAATAGTCTGAGTTCCAGATAACTGCATAACTGTCTTCAATTCTGCATTCAAGTGTTCAAAGACTTGACGCACACCAACACTACCGCCGAGAGCCAAGCCATAGATAACCGGGCGGCCAATAGCTACCAAGTCTGCTCCTGAAGCCAAGGCTTTAAAGACGTGTTGGCCACGACGAATACCAGAGTCAAAGACAATTGGTACGCGTTTGTCAACTGCTTCTGCTACTTCTTGAAGTGAGTCAAAGGCAGCTGGCCCACCGTCGATTTGACGGCCACCATGGTTGGTTACCCAGATACCAGAAGCTCCAGCAGCAAGCGAACGTTCAACGTCCTCACGGCATTGTGGCCCCTTGACATAAACAGGAAGTCCTGAGTATTCAGCGATAAATTCTACATCTCGTGGAGATAGGCGCTGTTTAGCTGATTTGTAAACAAAGTCCATTGATTTACCAGCACCTTCTGGCAGGTATTCTTCAACAATCGGCATGCCAACTGGGAAGACAAAACCATTACGCTTATCGACCTCACGATTGCCCCCTACCGTAGCATCAGCCGTCAAGACAATCGCTTTATAACCTTCAGCCTTCACACGGTCCATGATGTGGCGATTGATACCATCATCTTTACTAAAGTAAAACTGGAACCAATGAGGTGTCCCTTGAAGGGCTTCCGTAATTTCTGGAAGGTCGACAGTAGAGTAAGAGCTGGTTGTATAGAGAGAACCAAACTCATGCACACCACGCGCAGTCGCCACTTCACCCTGTTCATTTGCCAATTTATGAGCCGCAACAGGCGCCATAATGATTGGTGAAGACAATTTTTCGCCTGCAAATTCAATCTCTGTACTTGGATTTTCTACATTGCAAAGTGTATGAGGAACGATGAGTTTGTGGTTAAAGGCACGAATATTCTCACGCAAAGTGAAAGTATCCTCCGCCCCACTAGCGATATAGCCAAATGCTGCTTTAGGAATAACTTGTTGCGCCATTGGCTCCAAATCATAGGTATTGATGAAATCTACATGACCTTCTGCATTGCTTGTTTTGTATGACATAAAATGTCCTCCTTGATAAGTAAGCGTTTACTTTGTATATTACAAAAAATATTCTAACTCTTTTTTCAAAATTTTTCAAATATTTTGTTTGGAAATTTCATGCTTTCAATCATTTTACAGAGATAATTAAAAATGATGAACTTTCTTAAGTTATGGAAATTCAAATAATCTTTTCATTTTCTAATACTTTATCATCAAATTGTTCAGCTAGTATAGTTGCTGAGTGATAAAGTTCCTTTGCTTTATTTTTATCATTTTCAAAATAAAGATAGCACTTAGCTTCAAATACTGAAATTCCAGATTTATAGACTTGCAACATTGTTACTGATAAAATTTCATTCATCTTTTTTACTAGAGATATCATATGCTTATAGTCACTATGAACAACATAAACACCCGCTATGGCACAAAGAACTGATAGTAGCTCTACATTATACATTTCATCACTAACTAATTGCTGTTTCAACAACTTAATCCGAAAATCATCTAATGCTCTCTTCTATAAATCAAGTCTTGACATTGCATAGCAAAATAATCAATTAATAGTAAATCATTGAATGTGTAAACTTGCTTTAGTGTTACTTGCTTAAAATAATCATCAAAAATATCTTCAGCGAAACTACCTGTCCCTGTCCTTATCAAGTCTAATATTCTTTCAATCAAGTCTAGACTCAGCAACTCTTCCTCAGGAAGAGCTAGTTCTTTATTTTCAAGAAAAGTATCTATCGGAACTTCTAATCGCTTAGATAAATATTGTAACTTAGTAATTGTTGGCAAGGATTGCCCAAGCTCAGTACGCATCAGCTGTTTGATTATTAAGTCAGCTTCTGTCCACAGACCTCTTCTCTCGTCAATTTGTGACGTTCATGTTCCTGTCTTACTCTATGACCAATTTCAGTTTTAATATCTGTTGTCATTCTTACCTCTTAACCACAATCCATAAATTAACATACTTTTAATTCTTCGGCTAAAAATTAACAATAATTCTTTTTCAAATCCGTCATATTATTTTCCAAAACTTGGATGTCTTGGCTGACTTTGAGAATGACAATGCTTCCTTGAATACTGGAGATGACTTGACGGGCCTGCAACTGCGCCCGCTCTTCTGACCAGTCAGCATGCAGGTCTTGCAAGAGGCTGGCTAACTTCTCTGTCCACTGGGTCATAAAATCATTGAGAGGAAAGCGGAAGTTCTCATCTTCTGTGGACAATTCCACAATCAGATTACCAATTGGGCAACCATAAAAGACCGTCTGACTTTCATGAAATTGACAAACCCAGTCAATCATATCCGAAAACTTGTCACTGTCAGACTTGTCTGCTTCAAAAATATCTTCAAAAAGCTCTTTTCGCCAATTTGCTAAAATATCTTGAATGACCGTCAAACCAATTTCCTTCTTAGATTTGAAATAATAATAAAGCTGCCCCTTGCCAACATCAGCTGCCTCCATGATGTCACTGATGGAGGTGGCCACATAACCCTTCTGATAAATCAATTTCTCAGCACTTTGTAAAATACGCTCTTTAACACTCATCTGCTCACCTCTCTTTTTCCTATTATAGCAGATTCAGAGCCTGAAACCAAACAATTGAAACCACCTCCTTTTGCCACTGTTTTATCATTAAAATTTTTGTTCTGAGCAAATTAATTTACAAATTCAATTTTAGATGTTATTATAATTGTACCGAATGGTCAGTATATAACTAAAACTACCATTTGGAAAATCATCAAACTAACAGTCTAAATTCCTATTGGCTGTTAATCAAATCATATTAGGAGGAACCTCATGTTCAATCAGAAAAATGTCGCATTTGTTATCACAGACCCACAAGTTGAATTCCTAAAACATACTGGTAAAGGATTCGGAGCAACTAAAGACGTTCTTGAAAAAGTTAATACTATTGAAAATCTGACAAAGCTTTTCGCTCTTGCTCAAGAGCGTGGCTACAAGCGTTTTATCTCACCGCACTACTTCTATCCACACGATCACAAGTGGCAATTTAAAGCTGCTGGTGAAACGATGATGATTGAAAACGAAATGTTTTGGCGTGATAGCCAGTATTCAGCAATTCCAGAAGGCTCTGGAGCAGATATGATTGAAGAGATTAAACCATTTTTGGATGAAGATACTATTGTTGTCAACGGACATAAAATCTTTGGCCCAGAAAGCAACGACCTTAACCTTCAACTCCGCAAAAATGGTATCGACACCGTCATCTTGGCTGGTATGAATGCTAATCTCTGCGTGGATTCACATATGCGTGAACTCATAGAATTAGGCTACAATGTCATTGTTGTTAACGATGCTGTCGGTGCTCCAGGTGAAGAAGCCTACCAAGCTGCCCTGACAAACTATGGCTACATTGCCAACCAAGTTTTGACAACTGAGGAAGTTATCGCTCAACTTTAGTATTAAAAACAAAATCAGGTAATCCTATCGACTACCTGATTTTCTATGTTTTAAGCGTTTTGCCAATTTTCTTGGTCTTCTTTAAAGCGTTTTAGAAGGTCGAGTCCTTCTGGTGTGATATATCCTTCTTCTTGGGCTAGGTGAATGAGTTCACTGTAGTTCGAAAGCGTCACAAGTTTGACACCTGCATCTGAGAAGTTCTTATCTGCTTTTGGCAATTGATAACTGAAAATCGCTACAACTCCAAGCACATCTGCTCCTTCTCGTTTAGCGGCCGCTACTGCTTCAAGAACAGAACCACCTGTTGAAATAAGGTCTTCAACCACTACCATTTTTTGCCCTTGAGCTACACGGCCTTCAATTTGATTACCAGCTCCGTGGTCTTTTGGTTTGCTACGGATGTAGGCAAAAGGCAAGTTCATCTTATCAGCAATGATAGCTCCGTGTGGAATCCCTGCTGTCGCAGTTCCTGCAATCACTTCTACCTCAGGAAAAGTTTCTTTGATAGCTTCCACAAAGCCATTTTCAATTAGGGTACGAGTTTCTGGATAGGCTAATGTCACACGATTATCAGTGTAAATCGGTGACTTGATACCAGATGCCCAAGTGAAAGGCTCCTCTGGTTTGAGGTAAACGGCTTGGATTTTCAAGAGGTGGCTAGCGATATCTTTAGCAAGTGTCATGGTATTCTCCTTTTATTTTTATAATCTATTTCTTTAATTTCTGTCTTGGTTCCATTCATCCTTGATAGCATGATAAGCTACAACAGGATCCTCAGCTTGGGTAATAGGACGTCCCACTACGATATAGTCACTACCGATTTGATAGGCGTCCGCTGGCGTCATGACACGTTTTTGGTCTCCTACCGCAGCTCCCGCTGGACGAATTCCCGGTGTCAAACAGATAAAATCTTTGCTTGTTGCTTCTTTGATAAGCTTGACTTCCTGAGCTGAGCAAACGACACCATCCAAGCCCGCTTCAGCTGTCTTCTTGGCATAGTGAATCACAGACTCTTGCAGGCTGGTTTGGATATTTTGAAAATCCTGCATCTGGCT
The DNA here is from genome assembly GCF_002096685.1 of Streptococcus oralis subsp. dentisani. Lineage (GTDB taxonomy): Bacteria > Bacillota > Bacilli > Lactobacillales > Streptococcaceae > Streptococcus > Streptococcus oralis_AD. The sequence continues at coordinate 72,785 of NZ_NCVA01000036.1, forward strand.
TTCCGACGTTGATGTAAGCTGGGTCACAGCGATCAATTTGGCTTGTGTCCCCAGACCTTCACGCGCAGCCTTCATCATCTCTACACCACCAGCAGCATGAACATTGGTCATTTCTACACCAAGCTGAGATAAGACCTTCATGGCAGATTTGACTGTATTTGGAATGTCATGTAGCTTGAGATCCAGAAAGACACTATGTCCCAATGATTTAAAATAGCGGACAACTTCCGGACCCTCCGCATAATAAAGCTCCATTCCCACTTTTAGATAAAGACTTTCTTCTGCTGGGAAAAGAGATAAAAATTCCTTGACTGCCTCAAAACTAGGAAAATCAAGAGCAATAACTGGACGATGTTCACGCATACTTTTCTCCTTTTACCTTTGCGAGCAAGAGAGTATGGTCAAAAACAAACCACGAAAAAAGGAACCTGCCAACAGTAAGGTTCCACGAAAAATGGGTAGTCTCCACCCTTTCACCGTCTAACCTTAGCTGCCTCTCTGGACTGCTTTAAAGGTTTTTTTCTATTCTATTATTTATAGTAGGACTTGTCAAGCAAAAACTTGAAACTGGACTTCTATACCATTCAAAAATCAAGAGAAAAAGTTAGTCTACCGACTCTGTAATTGCTGGCTCGTTTGACTTCCCTGTTCTTCTTGTTTTTTCTTTTCTTCTTCCTGTTTTTTCTTCTCAGCTTCCTTGGCCTCTTGTTTGGCTTTTTCCTCAGCCTCTTCTATCAGTTTATCCGCTATCGTATAGCTGTATACTCCAGCTTCCATATCGACTACACTCGGTTCTGTCAATTGTGGCTTGATTTTGCTGTAATAAGGCAATTTCTTACTCAATTCTGACAAGGGAACCAAAATCTCATCTGTGTCCAGCATAGTAATTTTTAAAAGATCTGCTGTTGCCTTGCTTGGCGCTAATTCGATTTTCTGGATTTGACTCTTGATATCCTCACTGATGGTAGACAATCCTGTAATCAGTTCTTTCACCTGCTGCTCGTCATTAAAGGTAACTGTCAGATAAGTCTCAGGCAAGTTTAAGCGATTTACAGGAGTTGACTCAACCGCACCACTAGAAAGAATTGGATAATACTCTTCACCAGACACATAATAACCGACAATATCAAACTCCTTAACCTCAATCGTAAAGTTAGTCGGAAATTGATAGTTAATCTTCGCTGATTCTATCCAATGGTTGGACTTGATTCGCTCAGCGTATGTTTTCTTATCCAACAATAGAGCTAAAGTATAATTACTATCCTGAATCCCAGAAATCTGTTTAATGTCATCCGCTTGGGTCTGGACATTTCCCTTAACCTCGATATGCTTGATAGTCGAAAGAGGGGTCAAGAGATAGATAGAAAGGAGGAGAACCAGAACACTCGGCACCAAGATACTAACTGCCCGCCAAATATGAATAGGAGCAATTTTAGGCTTGGCAGGTTTTTCTGGTTTTTCTTTTTTCTTCTTTTCTTTTTCTTCTTTGACTTTAGGGTTATCCTTTTGAGATTTTTCTTCTTTTTCGGATGGTTCCTTGCTTGGACTTGTAGCTTCCTCGTCTGACTCACTCGATGATTTTTTGACTTCTTCTAGTAGTTTCGAGCTAGCTTCCTTTCGAGCTTGTTTTTCCTTTTCCTTCTCTTCAGCTAGGGCAGCTTCTTCCTCAGCCTTCTTCTTAAGGTATTCCTGGTTTCGTTTCTGCCATTCAGACAATTCTTGCTTCTGGTTTGATTCTTTTTTCTTATCCTTTGACATTGGTTTTCCTTATGCTAGGTCTTTTCTTAGTAGATCGTAAAAATCCTCAAGAGATTTCAATTCAGTCGAAGCTTTCATGCTAGCTTGGTATTGGTCCTTGTGACTAAGCAAGTGACAAAGTTTCTCCTCCAAGCTTTCCAAGGTCAGGTCACTTTCTTGAAGTTCTTCTGCGTAGCCTTTCTTAACAAAGTAGGCTGCATTTTCAATCTGATCTCCTCGACTTGCTTCACGACCCAATGGTACGATAAGATGGAGTTTCGCCATGGCCAAGAGCTCAAAAATCGTATTGGCACCACCACGCGTTACCACCACATCTGCCATCTCCATCAAGGGTTGATAGAGATCCGTCACATAGTCAACACGAAAGAGATTTTGACTCAACTCATTGAGGCTTGAATCTCCAGTGAGATTGATAATATTGTAGCGTTCTGTCAGTTCTTGCTTATGATCAGTCACCAATTGGTTAAAGACACGAGCTCCTGCAGAACCACCGACAAACAATACAGTTGGCAATTTAGGATCAAAGTGGGTTTGGATATCCACCAATTCATCTGGTTCAGGAATTTTTTGGTCTGAGACCTTGGTCACAGCCCCCACATGCTCGACCTTTACGAGACCAGCAGCCTGCTCAAAGGTTGAATACATCTTAGTCGCAAATTTATAGGCAATTTTATTGGCCAAGCCCATAGACAGGTCCGATTCGTGAATAAAGACAGGCACTCCTGACACTCGCGCTGCTATAACCGGCGGTACAGAGACAAATCCTCCCTTAGAAAAAAGAGCCTGTGGACGCAGTCGTAACATGATAAAGAGGGATTGGACAATTCCCCAACCAACTTTAAACACGTCCAGCATATTTTGCCAAGAGAAATAGCGACGCAACTTCCCAGTCGCAATGGAGTGGAAGGTCACATTCAAGCCTGACTTGAGAATTTCTTGGTGTTCGATTCCGTGTTTATCCCCGATATAATGAACTTCCCAGCCGTCTTCGATGAACTTAGGCATTAACAAAAGGTTGAGAGTGACATGTCCAACCGTCCCCCCACCTGTAAAGACAATTTTTTTCATATTATTCCTTTAACTCCGCTACTGTGTCGATAAAGAGGTCGCCACGTACTTCAAAGTTAGCATACATATCCCAGCTAGCATTGGCAGGACTGAGGAGAACCACGTCTCCTTGAGTCGCAAGCTCATAGGCCTTGCGGGTCGCATCTGCAATATCTATCGCATCTACATAAGCCACACCAGCCTTATCTGCTGCCCGTTTGACACGTTCTGCAGACTGACCGAGGATGACCATCTTCTTGAGGCCAGTGATATCTGGCACCAGCTCGTCAAATTCATTTCCACGGTCCAAACCACCTGCAATCAAGATAACCTTACTATTGTCAAATCCTGACAAGGCTTTTTGAGTTGCCAAGATATTAGTTGACTTGCTATCATTATAGAATTTGACACCCTGAATTTCATCCACAAATTGGAGACGGTGTTTCACACCACCAAAAGCTGACAAGACTTCTTTGATGGTTTGATTGTCCACACCACGAAGCTTGGCTACAGCAATAGTAGCAAGGGCATTTTCTACATTGTGGCTACCTGGAACACCGATTTCACTAGCTGCCATGACCACTTCCCCACGGAAGTAGAGTTGACCATCTTCCAGATAAGCTCCATCAACCTTTTCAAGTGTTGAAAATGGAACAACAGTGGCTTGTGTTTTAGTAGCCAATTCTTTTGCCAAATCTTGGTTAAAGTTCAAAACAAGAAAATCAGCTGCTGTCATCTTGTTCTGGATATTCCACTTAGCTGCTACATATTCCTCAAAAGAACCATGGTAGTCGATATGAGTGGGCATAAGGTTGGTAATGACCGCAATCTCAGGATGGAATTCTTGAACACCCATCAGTTGGAAAGAAGAAAGTTCCATGACAAGCGTGTCCTTGACTGTCGCAGTTTGAGCCACTTGACTTGCAGGATAGCCGATATTCCCTGATAAGAGACCATGTTGACCGGCAGCAGTTAAAACTTCCCCAATCATCGTCGTTGTGGTTGTTTTCCCATTTGAACCAGTGATACCGATAATCGGCGCTTCTGAGATCAAGTAAGCCAACTCCACCTCAGTCAAGACTGGAATCCCCTTTGCCAAAGCCTTTTCAATCATGGGATTGCTATAAGGAATCCCTGGATTTTTCACCATCAGAGCAAACTCTTCATCCAAGAGCTCCAAAGGATGCCCACCAGTGACAACCTTGATTCCCTCTTCTAGCAAACTTTGTGCAGCAGGATTTTCCTCAAAAGGCTTGCCGTCATTTACTGTCACAATAGCTCCCAGCTTGTCCAACAAACGGGCCGCAGACTCACCAGACTTAGCCAAACCTAAAACAAGGACTTTCTTATTTTTAAATTGATCGATTACTTTCATGTCTCAAACTCCATTTCTACTCCTACTATTTTACCATTTTTACGGAAATAAAAAAGCCACAAAGTGAATTTGTGACCCTTTCTTCTGACTTAATGTTCTCTTATCATCGATGAGATAAATCGGTAACTCGAATGACTTGGTCCACTTGCTCCCAAATCAGAGGATTGTGGGTCGCAATAATAATCGTTCGATTCGGATTTTTTAATGATTCTAGGATAGAAAGTAATTCCTCAGAGTTTTTGGGGTCTAGTGAAGCGGTTGGTTCATCTGCGAGAATCAAAACTAACCTGCACTCCAAAAGTTCGACAAAAAATATCTAACCCTTAGAGTGCAGGTCAACTCTCAGTACTTTATATCCCTACCTGTCTTTCTGCTGACCGCTGGCCTGTGACAAACATGGTAAAGGTGGCTTTGCAGACATTTCTGCCTTCTTGATTGGTGATATCCACATCCACGACACAGGTTGTGCGACCATGATGGACACATTCTCCTTTAATGGTCAACACGTCGTCGAGTTTTCCAGCCTTGAGGTAGTTGATAGAGGAATGAAGCGTCACTCCATCAAGCCCCAGCGAGATAACCACTAGACCACTAATCTGGTCACAAAGGGTGAAGAGATAGCCTCCATGGGCATTGCCATAGTAATTGAGCGACGAGTCCACTACTTTTGTCGTCACCACAACATGACCGTCTCTCATTTTTTCTATTTCGTAATTTTCAAAAGCAGATATAGCGTCAAAATGAAAATCTTTCATCGTTTCCTCCTGATAGTTCAAACGACACTATGATACTACTTTTTATAGGACTGTGCAAGGAGAAAGCTCCTAGTCTGGTAAAATTCCGACCTGTTCTACAAAGCGCATAAAAGCTGCCTGTCCTTGTTCCGTCTGCTTGTAAACCCCCGCATCCTCCAAAACACGTGCAAAGATAGCACCCACAGAGTCCTTGACGATTTCAAGGGCTTTTTCTTTATCCGTTAGCTCTGGATGTTGATCTTTGAGCTGGTCTGCCCATTCCTGATGATAAGAGGCAACTGCTTCATCATCGCCTACAAGATAGCTGGCAACTTGCTCCACTTCTGCTTTCAGACGTGGTGGCAGGATAGCCAAGCCCATGACCTCAATCAAGCCGATATTTTCCTTCTTGATATGTTGAACATCCTTGTGGGGATGATAGATGCCATCAGGATGCTCTGGCGATGTCTGATTGTCTCGCAAGACCAAGTCCAACTCAAACTGTCCATCGCGTTTACGGGCAATGGGTGTAATGGTATGGTGTGGTGTCCCGTCTGTCTCTGCCAAAATCTGTACTTCAGGGTCTGAATATTGCCGCCATTCCTGCAAAATCTTATCCGCCAAGTTGATCAAATCTTCTTTTGAATCCGAGGTCAAACGTAGCACTGACATAGGCCACTTGACAATCCCAGCCTTGACCTGCTCAAATCCAGTAAATCGGAAAGTCTTTTGCAAGGGAGCCAATTCCATAGGAAATACGTGACGGCCTCCCTGATAGTGGTCATGAGTAAGAATAGAGCCTCCCACGATTGGCAGGTCGGCATTAGAGCCTGCAAAATAGCCAGGAAACTGCTCTACAATAGCCAGCAGACGCTCAAAGCTCTGACGACTGATAGCCATGGGACGATGCTGGCCGTCTAAGAAAATACAGTGCTCATTAAAATAAGCATAGGGCGAATACTGGAAGCCCCACTCCTGACCCGCCATTTCAAAACGGATAATGCGGTGGTTGCTGCGAGCTGGGTGGTTGACCCGACCATGATAGCCCTCATTCTCTAGACAAAGCTGACACTGGGGATAATTGCTAGCTTGCACCAACTTGGCTGCCGCAATCTCCTTTGGATCCTTTTCAGGCTTAGAGAGGTTGATGGTAATCTCAAGTTCTCCGTAGTCAGATGGTACACGATAAGCAATATTTTTAGCAATGGCCTTGAGCTTGATGTAGTCGTTTTTCTGGCTGAGCTGGTAAAAATCCCCTATCGCCTGCTCAGGAGAGTGAGCATAGGTTGTCCAAAAGTCACGATTAACCTGACTTGGACAAGGGGTCACCAAATCCATCAATTCAGCACCAAGGATTTCACGCGCAGTCTGACTGTCCTCAATCATCTCTAATCGAACCGCCTCCTCAACCAGCTGGTCCTTGAGGTCAATCAAATCCTCCAGATTCGTCTCAACTTCCAAAACACCTTCTCCCACTCGTGCTAAGACACGATTGGTTAGGTAGATTCGATCAATCTCCTCAAATGAACTTCCAGCAATGACTTCCGTGATAAATGCATCTAGAACTCCCTGACTCATTGATTCTCCTTCTTACTTTCTAAATAGTCTCTGACAGCATCTAAATCCTGAAAAACTTGTTCTGTTTTATTTAAGAAAGACTGTGCTGGCATTTTCAAGTCTGGAATACAAATAACTGGTATCCCAGCTCTATACGCTGCTTCAATCCCTGCTTCACTATCCTCTAATACTAAGCAATTCTCTGGTAAAACATTCAAATCACTACAGGCCTTTAAAAATATATCAGGGTAAGGTTTGCTTCGCTTTACATCTTTTGCAAAAACTAGATGGTCAAATAGGGACAGTATACCATTACTATCCAAAATCATTCTAGCTCTAGATTCAACACTTGAAGTTGCTAAAGCGATTGGAATACCTTCTCTTTGCAAAAAAGCAAGCAAATTTTTAGCACCTTTTTTTAAATTTACACCTTTAGCTAATATTCAAGCTTCCAGTTCATAAACTTTTTCCAAGGTTTGGTCAAAGTTCCAAGGTAAATCATAGGTATCTAAAAATCGTTGAACATTCTCCTCTTCCCTATGTCCACTGTATTCTCTAGAATATGTTTCTTCTGTGAAAAGAATTCCAAAATCTTTAAGCAATTCTTGATAAACTTTTAGAGAAATGATCTCAGTATCAGCTAATAAGCCATCTAAATCAAATATTACAGCGTCCATTTACTTCTCTCCTAGTCTAAAACGCGAGTGCCACCTGCAACTTCAGCGATATAGAAGCTTGGAGCATATCCAACGACTTCCTCGTAGTACTTGCCAACAGCTGCTTTAAAGGCCTCAACGGCATCTTTTTGCACCAAGGCAATGGCACAGCCACCAAATCCTGCCCCTGTCATACGAGCACCAAGAACACCTTCCTGAGCCCAAGCTGTGTGAACAAGAGTATCCAATTCTAGGCCAGTTACCTCATAATCATGCTCAAGAGAAACGTGTGACGCATTCATCAAGCGACCAAATGTTTCCAAATCACCTGCTTGAAGTGCTGCTTGAGCTTTAAGAGTACGTTGGTTTTCAAGCACAGCATGGCGAGCACGTTTTAAGCGATTTTCATCTTTAATCAGATAGCTGTATTGGTCAAAGGCCCACTCATCCAATTCACCCAAGGTCTGAATATCCAAGGCAACTTGCAATTCTTCCACGGCTTTTTCACACTCAGCACGACGTTCATTGTACTTAGAGTCTGCTAGTTCACGGCGTTTATTAGTATTCATGATAACAACAACATTGTCTTTCAAATCAAGCGGCACCAAGTCGTACTCCAAAGTGTTGGTATCCAGGTAAATGGCACGTTGGTCAGCACCCATACCGATAGCAAACTGGTCCATGATACCAGAGTTGACTCCGATAAAGTTATTTTCTGTTTGTTTTCCGATTTTAACCAAATCCAAACGGTCTAGTTTTAAATCAAAGAGATGCTCTGCAACGACCCCTGTCAAGAGTTCCAAAGATGCTGAAGAGGACAAGCCAGCACCATTTGGGATATTCCCATAAACATAAAAATCAAACCCCTTGTCAATCACATGTCCAGCTTCTTGCAAGAAATGAAGAACCCCTTTTGGATAGTTGGTCCAGCTGTGCTCTTTTTCAAACTTGAGGTCAGCAAGAGGCACTTCGATGATACCTTTGTCCTCAAAGTTGGCTGAGTAGAAACGCAAGACTTGATCGTCACGCTTGCGAGCTGCACCATAAGTTCCCAAGGAAATAGCAGCTGGAAAGACGTGCCCACCGTTGTAGTCCGTGTGTTCACCAATCAGATTGATACGACCTGGTGAGAAGAAAGTTTGGTCTGCTTCTTGACCAAAAACGGCAAGAAAGTCTTTGCGAAGGGCTTCAGCAGTAAGATGTTGTGTCATATAAATTCTCCTTTGACTGTCGTTAAGTCACCTTAACGTGTAATCGTTTTCTTCTATTGTATCCAAGGGATTTGCCAAGGTCAATCCTTTTTACTAAACTTTTACTAAACAATCAGTAAAAAGCAGAAAAATATGATATACTAACCTAAAAGGAGGAGGATTTATGGCTACCTTAAAAGACATTGCACAGCTAGCCTCTGTCTCTATCGCGACCGTATCTCGTGTCCTCAATCGCGACCAGAGTCTATCTGTTACAGAAGAAACCAGACACCGTATTTTAACTGTCGCTGAAGAGCTGGGCTATACTAAGCACCTCAAGACAGGCGAATCCCACAAACCCAAGCAAAAGATTGCCATTATCCAATGGGTCAGCGAACAAGGGGAGTTGGACGACCTCTACTACTACCAGATTCGTCTCGGTATTGAAAAAAGAGCCCAAGAGTTGGACTATGACATCTTGCGCTATTTTAATGACCATCCTTTTACACTGAGCGAGGAAGTGATTGGCATTCTCTGCATCGGAAAATTTAGCCGTGCTCAGATCTCTGCCTTTGAAGAATACCAAAAACCCCTGGTCTTTTTAGACAGCGATACTCTTTCATTTGGACATACCTGTATTATCACTGACTTTTACACTGCTGTGAAACAAGTTGTAGACCATTTCCTCAGCCAAGGGCTTGATCGTATCGGGATTCTCACCGGCCTTGAAGAAACAACCGACCAAGAAGAAATCATCCAGGATAAACGTCTAGAACATTTTAAAAACTACTCTCTATCAAAAGGTATCTACAATGATAAACTGGTCTTTCAAGGTAGTTTTACTGCCCAGTCTGGATATGACTTGATGAAGGAGTCTATTCACAAGTTGGGGGATCAGCTCCCTCCAGCATTTTTCGCAGCCAGCGATAGTTTAGCCATCGGTGCCCTCCGTGCCCTTCAAGAAGCTGGAATTAGCTTGCCAGACCGTGTTAGTCTCATTTCTTTTAACGATACTAGCCTGACCAAGCAGGTCTATCCTCCCCTATCTAGTATCACAGTCTATACTGAGGAGATGGGCCGAGTCGGTATGGATATTCTTAATAAGGAAGTTCTCCATGGTCGCAAGATCCCTAGCCTAACCATGCTGGGCACCAGACTGACTTTGAGAGAGAGTACGCTGCCATAACTCAACAAATATACCAACGCAAAAAATCCTAATAGAAATTCTCAAATCTCCATTAGGATTTTCTTTTTTATTCCATCACAATCATAGCCTTAATCGTCTTACGTTCATCCATATCTTTATAGGCTTGGTCAATCTCTTCTAATTTATAACTTGAAGTAAAGACACGGCCTGGGTTGATATCGCCATCAAGGACTGCCTTCAGTAAGAACTGTTTGTTATAAGTCGTTACAGAGGCTGCTCCGCCTGCTACCGTAATATTTTGAGCAAAAGTTGAACCAAGAGCTCGATTGCTATAGTGAGGAACTCCAACAAAGCCCAAACGACCACCATTGTGAAGGACACCAAGAGCCTGATCAACCGCTGCCTCAGTACCGACACACTCAAGAGCTGCATCTGCTCCTCCACCAAGAATTTCTCGAACCTTGGCAATTCCTTCTTCGCCACGTTCAGCCACAACAGCTGTCGCTCCTGACTCCAAAGCCATTTGTTGACGGTCTTCGTGACGACTCATGAGAACAATTTGTGATGCACCACGCATTTTAGCTGCGATAACAGCACATTGCCCAACAGCCCCGTCACCGATAACGACAACCTTATCCCCTTTTTGAACATTAGCAACACGCGCAGCATGATAGCCGGTCGGCATGACATCAGCCAGTGTCAAGAGGGATTTGAGCATGCCTTCTGTATAATCAGAGGGCTGACCAGGAATTTTGACAAGAGCCCAGTTGGCATATTCGAAGCGAATGTACTCCGCTTGCACCCCATTAGACCAATTGGTGCCAATATGGCGGTCACAAGTCCCATCATAGCCAGCGCTACAGGCATCACACTCCCCACAGCCATGGGTGAAAGGTGCAATAACAAAATCGCCAGGTTTAACAGTCGTCACTGCATCACCAATTGCCTCAACGATACCAATCGCTTCGTGCCCGCTATTCTGATGGCCCGTTTCAATATCTGGATTGCGATAGCTCCACAGATCAGAGCCACAAACACAGGTCCGAACGATCCGAATAATGGCATCATCTGCCTCAATGATTTGCGGATGCTCCACTTCAATAAGACCAACCTGACCAGCTTTTGTATAAACTGTTTTCTTCATAGAACCACTCCTTTTCTATTGGTTTCTTACTTTCATTATACACTTTTTGTCAAGCTTTCGCTCGTATCAATCATTATTAACGGCGATAAGGTACTAGTTTAGTCCAATATAGTCTTTTCTTCTTGAGATTTAAGTTTTATAAGGAGAGATTTTTCGATTACGTTTTTAATAGTTTCCAGCCAATAGAAAAAGTGAATAAAGAAATATTCCTTTATCCACCTTTTTGTGGTTTAGTTGTTATTCGCTACGAAGCGATTCGACTGGGTCTTTCTTAGCAGCGATGCGTGAAGGGATTAGACCGGCTAACATGGTAAGGACAATCGAAATACCGATAAGGATTAGAGCTACTTCTATTGGTAATTGCGCTACATTTCCCACATTTGTCATTTTCGCAACAATCGCATTGATTGGGAATGTCGCAAGAAAGGTAATCGCGATACCGAGCACCCCAGAGATCAATCCTTCAATGGCTGTTTCAGCAGTGAAGATACGACGAATATCTTTCTTCGAAGCCCCCATTGCACGTAGGATTCCGATTTCTTTTGTACGTTCGAGAACTGAAATGTACGTGATAATCGAAATCATTATAGAAGATACAATGAGTGAGATGGCCACAAAGCCAACGAGCACAGTTGTCACTACGCCAACCAATGTCGTAATTGAAGACATGATAGTTTGGATATCATCGGAATAAGCGAGTACCTTATCGTCTTCTCCAGCTTCTTTTTTCGCCGTGTTATAGGCGTTTATGAATTCTTTTAAGTCTTGTTTTTGTTGGAACGAAGAGGTGTAGAGCTCAATGGCAGCTGGTTTGAATTTGTTGATGACGCCCATTTTTGCGAGGTTTTCCTCGTAAGTTGAAGCCGAGTTGTCGTTATATTGTTGGACATACTGCGCCTGTTCTTCAGGCGTCATTTTAGCCAACTGAATTTTTTCTTCTTCGGTTAAATTCTCCGAACTGAATGGTTTAGGATCTTTGGCAAATTCTTTACCCGTAAATACATTTAGATTTTGATTGGCTTCCTGTTCCTTAACGATATCGCTATTTTGAATGTATTCGGAAGTGTAATCAATGAGGGTGCTTGTGTAGGCGATTCCTCCTGAAGGAGCATTCACTCCTGAACTTGTGCCGTCTTTTTGGCGAAGGACACCCACAATTTTAAGTTCGATCCCATTCTCGATTTGAGTTTTCATATAAGAAGCATTATCAATCTTATTGACCCATAAGTTATTTTCTTTTACAAAGCGGTTTGTATTGACAACTGCTTTGAAAGTTTTTCCGATAAAGTCACTATATTGATACGTTTGAGAAGAGAGTTCGTCGAGCTTATTCGTATCGTTCAATTCACTGGGATCTTTGATACGCAAACTATAGAGCAACAAGTCGCTAATTTGATTGTTTTCATCTACGATAAGGACGATCTCGGACTTATCTTGTGGGAAGCGTCCTTCCAACACGTCGTACTTGCTTTCTAGCATTGAAGAATCACTAGAAAGTTCACTCCAGTAGTTGAGGTTTTGTAAGTATCCCTTCATCGTTTGATTCGCTGTTTCTACTTCATCAGCTAAGGTTGAAGGCAGAATACTTTTGGGTCCGTTGGAAGTATCACTTGCATAGATGAACGGTTGTAAATTGTATCGGTAACGAATGTCTTTTGTGAGAGATTCGACCTTCGAAGCGTGTTCCTCCAAGTAAGTCTTGAAGGAAGCTAAGTCGTTCTTTCCGATTTGTTTTTTCAATAAATTAGTTAAAACCGTATTGATACCGAGCTCATGATTATCCTTGTAAGGCTTCTCGCTCAAATCTGGAGAGGTCGCCAACAAGTTACTCTGGTTCTGCTCGCTAATCGTCAGTGGGAGAGAGACGAGAGTATCTTCCTGCACCTTTTTAACGTAGTCACTCACACCATTTGAAAGGGCTAAGATAAGGGCAATCCCGATAATCCCGATGGAACCCGCAAAAGCTGTTAGTAAGGTACGACCTTTCTTCGTCAATAGGTTATTAAAGGAAAGTACAAGAGCGGTTATAAAGCTCATCTTCGTCTTCGTGAACTGGATGTCGACTTGCTTTGTCTCCTCTGTTGGTTCGCATGGGTTTGAGTCGCTCAAGATGTTTCCATCTAATACTTGTACGATACGTGTGGAGTACTTCTGTGCCAGCTCTGGGTTATGCGTCACCATGATAACCAAACGTTCCTTGGCGATGTCTTTTAATAAATCCATGATTTGAACAGAAGTCTCAGAATCGAGCGCTCCTGTCGGTTCGTCGGCTAAAACGACTTTTGGATCATTAACAAGAGCACGCGCAATCGCGATTCGTTGCATTTGTCCCCCAGACATTTGACTTGGTTTCTTATATAAATGGTCTTTTAGGCCTACGCGTTCGAGCACTTCGATAGCACGTTTCTTACGTTCTGCTTTTGAAACGCCCGAAAGAGTCATTGCAATTTCTACGTTAGAGAGTGCAGTTTGGTGCCCGATGAGATTATAAGACTGAAAGACGAAACCGATGGTGTGGTTTCTGTAGCTATCCCAATCACGGTCTTTAAATTGCTTTGTTGATTTTCCTTGGATGAGTAAATCACCAGATGTGTATTGGTCGAGTCCCCCGATGATATTTAATAGGGTGGTTTTCCCAGAACCCGATTGCCCGAGAATGGAGACAAACTCATTCTCACGGAAGCGAATCGAGATATCCTTTAGCGCGTGGAACTCTTGATTGCCCGTATGATAGACTTTTGAAATGTGCTGTAGCTGTAACATCGCCTATCCCCTTTCAGTGATATATGTAGTCTATCACAATTTCATACTGGAGTAAATATGTTACATTTACAATTCATCAAAAATAATCAACAAATGGAAAATCGACTTCTTATGAATGATGATGTCCATGACTTTGACCTACTTCCAACTCCTCAATCTTTCGCTTATGGGCTCGGTGACTTGCTAGGTTTGCATCAACTTCAATGGTAACATTTTGAAAGCCATAATCTTTGAGTAAATTACGAATGGATTCTTTACAATACTCTATATGTTCAATCTCTTCTAAACAAACATGAACAATGGCGTCATTTTCCAGACCATCCATAGACCAAATACTGAGTTGATTAACACTCTTAACATTAGCTAGCGCTGCTAACTCTTTCTCTAGCTCAGCAGTCTCGACTCCTTCAGGCACAGCATCTAAGAAAATCTTAAGTGTTGACCAAAAACGAGGAATGGCTTTCCAGAGGATAAAACTAGAAATCAAGAGTGATAAGAGCGGATCAAGAAAGTACCAGTCTGTCACATACAAAACACCAGCAACCAGAATGACCGCTAGCCAACCCAGAATATCTTCTAAAAAATGCAAGGTCAGGATAGCTTCGTTCTTGGTCTGACCCTTACGAACAATCAGACTAGCCAAGAGATTGATAAGAATCGCAATAACTCCCAACCACAGCATCCCTTGGTAGTTGACAGGCTGTGGCGATAGGAGGCGAGGAATATTCTCCAAGAGCATCATGACAGATCCTGTCAAAAGGATCAAGGCAGTCAGCATGGCGCCTAGCAGACTGAAGCGTTTATAACCAAGAGTATAACGTTTGTCTTCCTGACGATTGGAAATAGTTTCCAAACAAGCTGATAAACCTATGGCAAGAGCATCGCCCAAATCATGAACCGCATCCGCTAATACAGCACTTGAATTGAAGATGCCCCCAAAAATAAATTCGACAATAGAAAATGATAGATTCAAGAAAAAAGCTAGCCAGATAGATGTTTTAGAACTCATTTCTCTCCCTCCTTTGGTATAATAGATATATATACTTCTTTCATTTGTATTATCTAATAAAATCCAAAGAAAGGATAGAAGCAAACTGTCAGCCATGTTCAGTTCTGAACAGTTTGTCTCAAGTGTCTATATGCCAAAAAGAGACCGTCGAGTCAGTAAGACTAAAAGAGCCATCTATCAAGCTTTTCTACAAGTTTTGAACGACAAGGGCTATGATGCTACTACTGTCCAAGATATCATTGACTTGGCAGATGTTGGGCGTTCTACTTTTTACTGTCACTATGAAAGCAAGGAACTGCTTTTAGATGAACTCTGTCGCTACCTCTTTCATCATCTCTTTGAAAGGGAAGGACACTTTACTACCGAGGACTACCTCGCACATATTTTTTTGCATTTTCAAAAAAATCAAGACCATGTCACCAGTCTTCTTTTTTCCAAAAACGACTACTTCCTCCGCCAACTACACAAGGAGCTCGAACACCACGTCTATCCCATGGTGGCGGATGATTTGCAAGAGTCCTATCCAAACATTCCGGCTTCCTACCTCAAACATTTTGTAGTAACAAACTTTATCGAAACACTGACCTGGTGGCTAAAAAAAGGAAAATCTTATACTGAAGACCAAGTAGTGAAATTTTACTTAGATGTGATTGAGATGACTTCTACAAAATCACTCGAAATTTAATCCTATCACGAAGAAAGGAATCAACTATGTTAAATTCTATTATCCTAGGAATTCTAACGATTGTATTGGCTCTTATTTTCTCCCTCCTTCATCTCGCGGCAGCTTTCGCAGCCATGAAAGAAAAAAATTACTGTCAAGGGAACATGTGTATCTTGGTGGGAAGTTGTCTTACTTCACTAGCTCTTGCTATCTTTTTCTTTGTTCCGCTTGCAACTGTCGTCTTATGGATAGTGGGCTCTAGCATCATCTGCTACGGTGCTTACTGGAATGGGAGACAGCAAGAAAACCAACATATATCGCACCACATTATAAGGGGCACACTAGCGGCTTTGATTACGCTCTTATTTATCTTACTCTAACATTAAAAATCCCATCTCGAATTATAGACGAGATGGGATTTAGTCTGCTAAAGAAGGGAGCTAGTGACTACCACTGGCTTTCCTCTCCATTTATTTCTTCAACAAACCTTGTTCTTGTAGAAATTCCTTGGCTACTTGTTCTGCTGACTTGCCTTCAACACCGACTTGGTAGTTGAGCTGGCTCATCTGGCTTTCCGTGATTTTACCAGCCAATTTATTGAGAACTGTCTCCAACTCAGGATGTTTCTTGAGAAGAGCTTCTTTCATAAGTGGTGCCCCTTGATAAGGTGGGAAGAGTTGCTTGTCATCTTCCAAGACCTGTAAATCATAACGCGCCAACTCTGCATCGGTCGAATAGGCATCCGTAATTTGAATATCGCCTGACTGAATTGCCTGATAGCGGAGGGCTGGCTCCATGGTCGCTACGTTGAGATTGAGACCATACATTGATTGCAAGCCCTTATTTCCATCCTCACGGTCATTAAATTCGAGTGTAAAGCCCGCCTTCAACTGCCCTTCCACTTTTTTCAAGTCCGAAATGGTCTTCAAGCCATATTCTTGAGCAATCTTTTTCGGAACAGCTACAGCGTAGGTATTTTGATAAGACATAGGTTTGAGATAGGCTAGATGATCTTGTTTGGCAATGCCATCACGCGCCACTTGATAAACCTGATCTGGCTCATGACCTACTTTAGGTGATGGCTGAAGCAAACTTTCAGTCACCGTACCAGTAAACTCTGGATAGATGTCAATATCACCTTTTTTCAGAGCTTCATAGAGAAAGCTAGTCTTCCCAAAATTCGGCTTAACAGTCGCAGTCATACTGGTATTTTCTTCAATCAGCAACTTATACATATTTGCCAAAATTTCTGGTTCCGGTCCCAATTTCCCAGCAATAACCAAGTTTTCTTTCTCTTTTTGAGCTAAGAGGGCTGGACTATAAGACAGACCGAGCAATATGGTCACCAAGGCAAAACCAGAAAAAATCGTCCGCAATTTTGCTTTTTCCATCACTTTTAGTAGGAAGTTAAAGGCAATGGCCAGCACTGCAGAAGAAAGTGCCCCAATCAAAATCAGACTGGTATTATTACGGTCAATTCCCAAAAGAATAAAGGAGCCCAGTCCCCCTGCCCCAATCAAGGCAGCCAAAGTCGCCGTACCGATAATCAAAACCGCAGCCGTCCGAATCCCAGACATAATGACAGGCATGGCAAGTGGAATTTCAAACTTCTTGAGACGCTCCCATCTGGTCATCCCAAAGGCAATCCCTGCCTCTTGCAGACTCGGATCAATTCCCTTCAGTCCAGTGATGGTATTTTGCAAAATCGGAAAAATCGCATAAATCACCAGAGCCGTCAAAGCTGGCAAGGTCCCAATTCCCATCAAGGGGATGAAGAGTCCCAACAAGGCCAGAGACGGGATGGTCTGGAAAATTCCTGCAATCTGCAAAACCCAGTCCGCCAACTTCTCATGATAGCAAAGATAAACAGCCACGGGAATAGCGATAAAAATAGCTAGTAACAAGGTCAAAAGTGACAACTGCAAATGTTGAGATAGGGCTGTTACCCAATCACCAAAACGATCCTGAAAAGTTGATATCAAATTAGCCATGAACACTACCTCCAAACAAGTCTGCTACAAAGTCCGTTGCAGGAGCTTTTAAAATGGTCTCAGGGTTCGCCACCTGACGAATCTCTCCGTCCTGCAAGACAGCAATACGGTCTGCCAATTTCAAAGCTTCATCCGTATCATGGGTCACAAAAATAGTTGTCATCCCAAACTCTTTATGCAATTCTTTCGTCAGAACCTGCAACTGTTTTCTCGAAATAGCATCCAAGGCTGAAAAAGGCTCATCCATGAGGAGAATCTTAGGCTGACCAATCATAGCACGGACAATACCAACCCGTTGCTGTTCTCCACCAGATAATTCACTAGGAAGTCGATGTCCATACTCGGATACTGGTAAACCAACCTTAGCTAAAAGCTCTTCTGTTTTCTGAGCAATTTCTTCCTTAGTCCAGCCCTTCATCTCCGGAATGAGGGCAATATTTTCAGCCACCGTTAGATTGGGAAAGAGAGCAATCGCTTGTAAGACATAGCCTGTGGAAAGGCGCAGCTCACGCTCGTCATAGTCTTTGATGCGTTTACCATCCATATAGATATTTCCATCAGTTGGTTCCAAGAGACGATTAATCATCTTAATCATGGTCGTCTTACCTGACCCAGAAGGCCCAACTAAAACCATGAACTCCCCATTCTCAATTCGTAAATTGACATCTCTCAAAACATCTTTTTCTGTATAGCGTAGCGCTACATTTTTATATTCAATCATTCTTTGTCCTCAATTTAAAATTTTCCTCGGTTGGTCAAGTCTTCTACCTTAGGCATAACTTCCTTATTATCCCAATGCTCCACAACCAAGCCATTCTCCAAACGGAAGATATCGTACTGGGCATAGGCAACTTCATCAATCTGAGTCTGCCCATAGCTAACCACATAGTTTCCTTGTCCCAAAAGCTGGAAAACAAAGTCGAAAGTAACCCCGTGCTCAGCCACATAGTTTTTATAAGCATCACTTCCTTGTCCAATCTCATGATTATGCTGAATCAAATCGTCTGCCACATAATCACTCCACTGCTCTAGCTCCCCATTTTGGAAAATTTCTGTCAAGAAACGGCGAACAGTTTTTTTATTTTCTGCTGTCTTATCCAAATCCTTGATCTTAAAATCACCAAAAATCTGATCTAATTGGCCATTTTCAGGTGTTCGATAGTAGTCAATGACATCCCAATGCTCCACGATACGACCATTCTCATCCGCACGGAAAGTATCTGTCGTCACCCATTGCGCTTCCCCACCATTGAGATATTGATGGACATGGACGAAGACTAGATTGCCGTCTTCAATGGTGCGAACAATTTTCATCTCACGCTCGGGATGGCGCTCAAAGAAATTTGCAAAGAAAGCCGCAAACCCTTCTTTCCCATCTGGCACACCTGTCGAGTGTTGGATATAAGTATCCCCTACAGACTGAGCTTGAGCCTCGGCAACGCGCCCATCTTGAATGGCATGAATGTATAAATTTTGTGCATTTTCAACTTGTTTTGACATGATTTATGCCTCTTTTTCTTTTAAATTTGCTAAGATGCGTTCCTGATAACTTTCAAACTGGCGAATTTCTTCCTCAGTGAATCCTTTATAAAAAATAACATCCAGTTTTTGACTAATACGATGACCCACTTCTTTCTGGGACCAACCTTGCTCCGTTAGCTTGACATACTTCTTTCTCTTATCTATTCCACATGGGCTAATGATGACCAGGTTTTGCTCCTCAAGTTTCTTAATCATGCTTGTTAGCGTATTGTTAGCAAGACCAGTCGCTAGCGCAATATCTGTCGCCGTCGCACAGCCTGTCTCGCTATTCCATAAAACGGTGAGAATCTTGCCCTGTTCACTCCGATAAAGGGCTTCAGGATCCTGGCTCAGTAACTTTTGAAAAATCCGCCCATTCAACAAACGAATATGATGGGCAATCAAATGACTATCTTTCATAGCTTCTCCAATTTATTTCTATATCGAATTTTCTCTATTGTAACACCTATCGTTCCATCTGTCAACTATTTCGATTTAGAAATAATTTTCGCCAACAAAAAAGACCTCCTACCTAGAGTAGAAGTTCTCCGTTCTTGAGTAACTTAATCTGTCATTTCGGACACCAAGGTTCGATGTTCCAGTGGTAGACTGCACATAACCAACAAGAAGATGAATCCTGACTGAACCCAGAAGAGTGCCAAGTCAAAAATTCCATGTACAGCGACTACTGTAAGGAAGGAGAGATAAAGACCGATAATTGGGCGTTTACCAGACTCCTGACTCATATCCATCATCATGTGAACCGGGATCACCGAAGAAATGGATAGGAGAATGGTTCCAATCAAACCATAACTCAAAATAGTATCGATGTAAAGACTATGCGCGTGTTCGTGATAAGGAGCATGAATTCTCGGATAGGAATTCATATAGGTCAGTGGTCCCTCACCCCAGATCGGATTTTGTTTAAACAAAGTCATACCCGCATTCCAGATTGAAACACGCTCCTCCATTGAAGAATCTAGGGTTCCCATACGGACACCCAAATCGCTTGAGAAGAGGAAACAAAGGCCAATCCCGAAAACTCCAATACTAAGCCAAAAGGCACGCCAGTTTTTAATGGTTGTAAAGAGATAAATGATGGCACCAGCGATAATAGCAGGGAAGGCTGTTCTATTTTGTGTAAAATTCAAACCAAATAGATTCACAAAACCTGCTAGCACACAAAAGACTTTCAACCATCTTAGCTTCGTCGTTGTAAAGAGATAAAAGGCAATCATGATACAGAAGCAACAAATGATCCCATAGTAGTTAGGATTAAAGAAAGTCACCTCTGCACGATTTTGGTGCCATACTTGCATATTGGGCGAAAGAAAGGCGTAGTTAAATTTCTTTACAATTTGGAAATGCTCCAAAGTAGCAAAAGCGGCAGAGACAACACTACCAAACAAAACCGTCTGGAGTATCAGTCGAAAGAAAGCATGCGTCAGACGCTTCTGGTAAAAACTAAAGAAAATAAGAAATAGGAGCATCAGGAAAGATGCTGCTAGACCAAGCCAGTTCTTGGCGACGATAGAGATGATACTACTATAGGCAATAAAAAAGAGAAGTACAGGATGTTTGATTAACCCTTTGATAATTCCCTTCATCTCCCCAGTAACAAGTAAACCTATCAAATATAAAGCAAAGAGCGCTAAGAACAAATAAAAAGGTAAAAAGATACTTATGATCATCAAATACAAAAAGAAATCTTTTTTCGAAAGCCCTCTTATCTTATCCAGTAATCCAATTGATTTCAAAACGGATCCTTTCTGTTCTGGATTTCTCCAGAAGATAAATGCTAAACTATCTTTATATTCTACCATTTTTTCTGTCATTTGGGAACAATGAACACGTTTTCGCCACAAAAAAACTCTTTCATTAATATAGCACTAGAACTGAATTTTTCTGCCGTTTTCCAATACTTGATAGGTCTGACTTTGCAAATCAATTTCTGCTACTGCTGTTACGGACTTGTCTTTATTTTGACGTTTGATTACAATGCTGTGAGCTGTTGGTGTTTCTATCTCAATAGTCCCTTCTAGGTCAAAGGCCTCTGATTGATTACGGAAAGAAAATAGATTGAGAAGAGACTTCACCACAGGACGTTGAACTTCTTCTGCTATTTCCTCGTTGCTATAGTAATGACGATTAATATTTCGACCTTCTTTGGTTTCTTCTAACAATTTCAAGTCATTTTTTCCTGCTAATAGACCCACATAGTAAACCTGAGGAATGCCTGGAGCAAAAGCTTGAATCAGACGAGCAAGGAAGTACTTGACATCATCATCTCCAAGCGCAGAATAGTAGGTTGAATTGATTTGGTAGATATCTAGATTGTTATACTCTGCACTGGAGTACTTCCGTTTGACATTTGCTCCAACCTTATAGAGCTCATTTGAAGCATAGTCAACTTCCTCATCGGTCAGGATATCTTTGACATCCACCACTCCAATTCCATCATGAGTATCTAGTGTCGTAAATTGCTTCATCGGGCTCATCTTTAACCACTTAGCCAAGCACTCTGTTCTGGAACTGTAAAGAGTATAAAGGGTCACCATTGGAAGGGCAAAATCGTAAACATAGTAATCATGGTCCGCTATTTTAAACTGAATCGAATAGTGTTCATGAATCTCAGGTAAGAGCTCTGTCCCATACTCAGCAGCGATATCTCGAACTTTGTCCAATAAATCCCAAATATCTGGTTCCACAAAGAAATCATTGGTATCCAATTTCTTCACTGCATAAGCAAAGGCATCTAGACGAATCAAATCACAACCATTACTTGCCAGGTGCTGAATGGTCTTACGGATGAATGCCATCGTTACTTCTTTGGTCACATCAAGATCAATTTGTTCCTCACCAAAAGTATTCCACAAATGTTCTACTGAACCATCTGCAAAAAGAATCTCTTGCTTTGGTGCACGATCCTTACGTTTGTATATTAAATCTACATCAGCCTGTGTCGGACGATTTTCTGGCCAAAACTTGTCCCAGTTTAAAAAGAGATCTTTAAATTCACTAGCTTCATGTTTTTCTTGATAATCCTTATAATACTTAGATTGACGAGAAATATGGTTAATCATAAAGTCAAACATCAGATAATATTTCTCACCTAAACGCTTAACATCCTCCCAATCACCAAACGCTGGATCCACTTCATCATAGTCAACTGGTGCAAATCCACGATCACCTGTTGACGGGAAAAATGGTAGAAGGTGAACTCCCCCAATAGCATCGCCAAAATGTTCTTCCAAATTCTCATACAAGTCTTTAAGGTTATTTCCAAGACTATCTGAGTAAGTAATCAACATAGTTTTATTTTGAATTGGCATAATTACTCTCCTTTTTAAATTGAAGCCAAGTCTCATATGACCTGGCTTCGTAAATAAAAGATATTTTTAGATTTTTGTTCACTTCGAACTCGTACTAGTATAAACTGCAAGTAACTAAGTACTACTTTCTTTTTTCTACATAGAATTGTCAACAAGCTGAACTGTTCCTCTATGTATGGAATTATAAATTCCCTAAGCACTTTCTTACTTCACTGCCCCATTACTCATTCCTGAAATGATATGTTTTTGGAAGATGAGGTAGACAATGGTTATCGTTACAATTCCCACAATATAAGATGCAAAACTTGGACCATAGTCATTGAAGTACTGACCTTGGTAGTTGTATTGGAAGAGAGGTAAAGTCCACATCTTGGAATCCTTGTTCAGAATCAACAGTGGCAACATAAAGTCATTCCAGAACCAGAGAGCATTGATAATCAAAGTTGTCGCATGCATGGGCTTCAACATTGGAAAAATGATTCGACGATAAGTTGTAAAACGATCAGCCCCATCAATTTCCGCAGCTTCATCCAAACTATCCGGTACACTGATTTTTATATAACCAACATACAAGAAGAGAGTCTGTGGAATAGCATAAGTTAGGTAGAGTATTACTAGCCCCCACATATTTGCTAAACCTAGTTTACTCATCATAACTGTGATGGGAATCATAATCACCTGAAATGGAACAAATATCCCTAAGATCAGGAGCGAATACATAATTGCAAAGGCTTTTTTCTTGGACATATTTCGAGCAATGGAATAAGCTGCAGCTGGTATAAAGAAAGCTACTACAATCAATGATAACACCGTAATAACTGCTGAATTCCAGAAATAGCCTCCAATTCCATCCGAAATCAATCGTTCATAATTACTTAAGGTAAAAGGATTGGGCAAACTAAAGAAATGATTCATGATATCCTTAGTTGTTTTGAAAGAACTAAATACTGTTACCAACAAAGGAACAAGTATAAGAATACCACCGACTATCAAGAGGACATATTTCCAAAACTGATTCAATTTTTCTTCTTTTTTCATGTGTAGGACTCCTCTATTAGATTTCAAATTTCTTTGATAGCTTGATTTGGATAAGAGAAACAATTCCAATAATTAAGAATAAAATCAAGGCAATTGCATTCGCATATCCATATTGATTACTCTTGAAAGCATAGTTGTAGACTAAAAGTCCAAGAGACGTTGTAGCATTATTTGGACCACCACTCGTCAACGCAAAAATCTGGTCAAAGGCTGTCAACCCGGACTTAAGAGCCAGAATAAAAACCATAGAAATCGTCGGCAGCAAATAGGGCAATTCAATCTTCCAAAAAGTTTGTTTACTTGTTGCACCATCAATTGATGCCGCCTCTAAAATATCATTTGGAATACTCTGAAGACCAGCAAGAAAGAGAATAATTGGCATTGCTACTCCTTGCCATAGAAGAACAAAAATAGTTGCTACTACCGCTCCTACAGGTGTCCCCAATAGACTCTCTTGTAAAAAGCTAATTCCTAAAATTTTTCCAATCGTTGGAAGACCATAGTTGAAGAATTGTTTAAAAATCAAGGAAACTGTCAAACCAGACAAAACAGCCGGGAAAAAGAACCAAGCTCTAAAGAAGGTCTGACCCTTCATCTTAGAATTTAAGGCTCGTGCTACAACCATCCCAATTGTAATCTCTCCAACAATCAATGCCAGAGTTAAAATCAAAGTAAAGGCTATGGCTGTGAAGAATTTCCCATCAATCATCAGCAATTTGTAGTTATTCAAACCAACAAATTTGTAATTATAGGTCAATCCAGTCCAGTTAGTCAAACTATAGAAAGCACCTTGTACCATTGGAAAGTAAAAGAAGATAGCTTGTAAAGCAAGCGGGATAAGCAAAAATGTCCAACCCCAGTATTTATTTAAAAATTTTCGAATAGCCATATCATCTTAACTCCTATTCTAGTCCAAATCTGCCTTCATTGGATTAAAGAAAGCATTGAGATTGTTTGCCATATTTTTCAGATTTTTATCCATCAGATAACCTGCACTTAGATTAAAAAAGTCTTCTTCAGAGTTCCAGCGTTGGCCCAACCAAACATAATGTTTATCCGTAAACGCCAGTTTAGAAATATCTGCAAGCGCTGAATCTTCTTTTTCCTGTATACCCTTCACCGCAACTGGTGACCCATCTACATCATAGTATGACTGCATAGCTTTTAGACTAGTCATATAGTTGATAAATTCTTCGGTTTCTTTCGGATGTTTGGTAGTAGCTGAAGTTGATAATGCCATGTCTCCTGCACCAACAGTAACTTCTTTTCCTACTTCTTCTCCTGGGAAGGCAAACATCCCCACCTCAAATTTTGGATCCTGTTGATTAATTGCCGCTAATGCCCATGATCCTTGTGGCATCATCAAGGCTTTTTCACTCGAAAATGCTACCACCGCATCATTATAAGAGGCACCACGCCAACCATCTTGAGCATTATCCGCCAACAAATCTAGTCGTTCTGCATCTGCTTTTAAAATAGCATCATCTACAGAGATAGCGTTTGGTTTTGAAAAGCGAAGGTAGTTATTAGCCGCATCTCCACTACCTGTAATAGTAATGAGAGAAAGTTGGTGGTAACCATTTAATGTCCAGCCTTCATTGCCTGCAACTGCAAATGGAGAATTTCCACTATCTTTTATCTTTTTAACAATCTCTTGAAATTCTTTAAAAGTCTTCGGTTCCTCAAGCCCTAATTCTTTAAATTTTGTTTTATTGTAATAGATTCCATAAAGGTTGGCCGTTAAAGGCACACTATAAACCTTGTCATTAATCGCATACTTTTCGGCATAGTCGTTCCTGATGTTCTCAAGATAAGATTTCCCTGTCATATCTGCAAAATAACCTGCTTTTGCCCACTCCTGAAAATCCATATTTTGAGGATAGATATTAATAATATCTGGAACGTCTCCTGATAAAATCCGAGTCTTTAGCACAATTCCAGCTGAAGGTACTGTAGTCAGCTTCACATCAATATTAGGGTGTTCCTTTTCAAAATCATCCACTATCTTTTGCAAGGTATCTGCCATCTCGGTCTTCTGGTTAAAAAACTCAATCGTTACCTTACCATCAGCTGATTGATTGTTCTGACTACAAGCCACTAGGCCTAGTAAACTTGCCCCAGCTACTAAAAGAAAACCTGCTTTCTTATACCATTTCATTGGAATGCCTCCTTGATAAATTTATACGCTTTTATTATAGTCTCTTGAATTTATACTGTCTACTCAAAAAATCTCCTGGTGATAAGGTAACAGTTAAACCTGCATACATGAGCTCTGCACCCGAGTAAACAATGTTTGTCCCTTCCAGCTCATAAAGCCCTTCCACTTCTAAGTCTTTCAGTTTCAAGGTGGTTTCCATTGTTTCCACAACTGATAGGACTCGGACGTAGGTTACAATCGTTTGATTTCCATAGTTAAATTGCACAGTTGCTTCATTGGATTCAGCATCGGGATTGATTAACCTATACTGATTTCCCAACTGGACTACTGGTCGCAATTCTTTATACAAGTTCACCTGATTAGCAATCTCAGCTTTCTCATCATCTGATAAACTTGTCAAATCAAGCTCATAACCCAGATTTCCCATCATTGCTACATGACCACGAGTTTCCAATGGTGTCATTCGTCCCATCTGATGATTCGGTACAGCTGACACATGAGCTCCCATAGAAATGGTTGGATAGAGATAGGATGATCCATACTGTATAGGTAAACGTGCTATGGCATCAGTATTATCACTAGCCCAGACTTGTGGGAAATAACGCATCATACCAAGATCATTTCTGCCACCGCCACCAGAGCAGGACTCAAAGAGAATATGACTGTGTTTCTCTGTCAGATAAGAAACGAGTTCGTAAAGCCCCAGCATGTACTGATGAGATTGCATCTGGGTTTCCAGATAAACTGAACCATTCCCCAGATTAGTAATATTACGGTTCATATCCCATTTGATGTAGTCAATTTTATGATGAGAGAGGAGTTCATCTAAGACATTTTTCAAATATCCTACTACCTGGGGATTGGCAAGATTAAGTACTAATTGATTTCTAGAATAGGTATGCTCATAACCTGGAACCTGAATGGCCCAGTCAGGATGTTTACGATACAAGTCGCTATCAACAGAAATCATCTCCGGTTCTAACCAAAGCCCAAACTGCAAACCTCTTTCATGGATCGCTGAAATCAGACTTTCTAGACTTCCACCCAATTTTTCCTCATTCACAACCCAATCACCTAAAGCACGATTATCATCAAAGCGATTACCAAACCACCCATCATCTAATACAAAAAGTTCAATACCAACTTTCTTAGCTTCATCAGCTAGTTCTAACAATTTTTCTCTCTGAAAGTCAAAGTAGGTAGCTTCCCAGTTATTAATTAGAATTGGACGCTCTTTTTTAGAAAATTTACTTGGCATAATGTACTTAAGTACAAAATTCTGACTTTCATGACTAATACCAGTTAATCCCTTATCTGAATAAGTCACTAAAGCTACCGGTGTTTCAAAATTTTCCTCAGGATCTAACTTCCAAGAAAAATTTTCTGGATTAATGCCAATAGCAACCCGAACTTCATTCAGTTGATTCTTTTGGACAAAAGCTTCGAAGTTTCCACTATACAGTAGTTGTAGAGCAAACACATTCCCAGCATCCTCTGTAACTCCTTGATCACATAATAGAAGAGCTGGTGTTTGAGCATGCCCAGAAGCTCCACGGTTCGAACTAATCGAAAAGATTCCTTGTTCTACCTGTTGACGTCGGACAGTCTTTTCACGAGCATAAGCTCCCTGTAAAGTCACTATTTCGTAAGCTGCAGCAGGAAAATCAGCCATAAAAGAAAAGGCCTTATGAATGACAACTTCCTGATTGCTATTATTCTCCAATTTGCTGTAACTAGCAATTGTCGCATCATTATCAAAAGCAGTATAATACAAAGTCAGACTAAGTTTAGCTTGAGGATCTTTTAAAATCAAGGCAAGCGTCTCTGTAGCATCCATGCTGTGAGGAGAAGGTAAGCCCTGTGGACCATTCTGACCTTTTAAAATCTTTGCTTCTACAAATCGAAAGTCTGTTACTTCAGTTGCATCATGTTGAATCTGTAAAGTTGGTTTTCTAAAGTCACCCAAACCATGTTGTCCAAAAATCTGACGTTGCGTATCCAAACTAAAGGTTCGATTAGTAGCTATAGGATTACCAGAAAAAGCATGATCGCGTTCGTAAACACTATTAGCCCCTCTATAGTTCTTAATAGTCTTTCCTAAATGTTTTAATAATAAGAACCCATCCCTATTTTCAATAATCAAACTTAAACCTTTACTCTCAACGTAAAATAGATTATTCTCTATTCGAACTCCCATAAATTGTACCTCATCCATTTCTTGATAAAATTTTATCACATAAAAGCGCTTTCTAAAATAGAGAAATGTATACAAAGTATGGTAAAATGTTAGGTAGGAGGTGGCCCATGCTCGTTTTTTCAGAATACCAGACTGGAACAATTGATCTTTCTCTTAGCTTCTACGGTTATGAAGAATGCACGCCTAATTACTCTTTTGGCCCAGCTATTCGAGATACCTATGTACTACATTACATTACTAAAGGAAAAGGGCAGTTCCATTATAAGGGGAAAATTGTTGATTTAAAGGCAGGAGATTTCTTTTTACTAAAACCAGATGAATTAACCTTTTATCAAGCAGATAGCCAGGATCCTTGGGCTTACTACTGGTTGGGGATCACTGGAGGGAGGGCACCTGACTACTTTGCTCTATCTCAAATTTCTGACCAATCCTACCTCATCCAGTCAAATAACTGTCATACACAGACAACTGCAAAACTCATCTCAGATATTGTCCGCTTCGCTCAGATTACAAAATCTAATGAATTGGCTCAACTCCACATCATGGGACAACTCCATGAACTAATGTTTCATCTAGGAACGATTGCTCCAAATCAGAAAAAAGAGAATATTTCATCAACTCACCAGCTCTATCTTGACTGCAAACGATTGATAGATAGTCACTATCCACGATCGCTCACCATTCAAGATTTAGCTAAAGAGCTATCGGTTCATAGAAGTTACTTAACTAGTGTGTTTAAAGAATTTCACCAACTCTCTCCAAAAGAGTATCTACTCTACGTTCGGATGCATCGTGCACAACAACTTCTGGAACATACTGAAGAATCTATTAAAGTCATTGCATACTCCGTCGGCTTTTCAGATCCTCTCCATTTCTCAAAAGCCTACAAGCAGTTTTTTCATAAAACACCGAGTCAAACTCGAAAAGAACTCTCTCACTCCCTCTTAGCTAGAAAGGAAAATCAATGAAATCACACCAACTAGTCTACCAAATATTAGCTAGAGAAAACGACTATGTTAGCGGAGAAAAAATTGCAGAAGAACTGTCGTTAAGTCGTACATCCATATGGAAGGCAATTCAACGCCTCCAACAAGAAGGGCTCGTGATTGACAGTATTAAAAATAAAGGTTACAAACTTATTCAAGGCGATTTGATCCTACCTGATTTGATTCAAGAGAAAACCAACTTAACTATTTTCTACAAACCTGAAACAAAATCAACACAAACAGATGCAAAAGAAGGAATTGAAGGGGGAAGTCAGGGAAATAGTCTCTATCTTTCCACATGTCAAACAGCAGGTCGTGGACGCTTTCAGCGTCCATACTACTCTCCTGCTCAGGGAGGTATTTATATGTCATTACATATTCAGCCAAATCTCACCTATGACCAGCTTCCTGCCTACACATTACTTACAGCAGGTGCCATTTACAAAGCCATTAAAAACCTCACCTTGATTGACGTGGGTATCAAATGGGTAAATGATATCTACTTTAAAAATAAAAAAATAGCAGGTATCCTCACCGAAGCTATGACGTCCGTGGAAACAGGCCTAGTAACAGACGTCATTATCGGCGTTGGAATCAACTTTGCCATCAGCGATTTTCCCAAAGAGATAAAAGAAAAAGCTGGAAGTCTCTTTACACCACCAGCTCCTATCACACGAAACGAACTAATCTCAGA
The DNA here is from genome assembly GCF_002096685.1 of Streptococcus oralis subsp. dentisani. Lineage (GTDB taxonomy): Bacteria > Bacillota > Bacilli > Lactobacillales > Streptococcaceae > Streptococcus > Streptococcus oralis_AD. The sequence continues at coordinate 101,746 of NZ_NCVA01000036.1, forward strand.
AATTTGGCGTTGTTTCTACCAAACAGCACCCGAAGAACTACTCTATCTTTATAAAGAACACTCTCTTGTTCTAGGAAGAGAGGTCAGTTTTATCCAAGAACAGACTGAAAAAAAAGGAGTCGCCAAGGACATCTCCGACAAAGGACAACTCCTTATCCAGCTTGATGACCAGACAGAAATCTGGCTCAATAGTGGTGAAATCTCACTCACTCGCTGGACTTAACAACGGCACTATATGCAACTAGCAACATATAGTGTTTTTTGAATGTAGAAAGCAACAGATATATAAATAGCTGGCTTCCTGTCAACAATTTACAGGTTAATAGCTTTCGAAGCATTCTTTTTATATGCCGTGCTATGTACCAAAGAAACCCCATAGCAGTGATTTTCGTGTCCAAGCATGACCAATGGAAGTGCAAAAACTTTAACAGCATACAAAAGCAGCCAAAACATAAAGACTTTAGCTTTTATATTCACCAAATTTTTACTAAACATCTCGTACAAGAACCATGCATTTAAAGCCATATTGAAGAGACTTGCTAACGTTGCTGAGACTATATTAGTTTTCAATTTTGGATGATAACATTTAGCCACATATAAGGCCAATATTGAAATATTATAAAGGCAAATCGGTTGATAATTTTCTCTATAAATAACCAGCGTCTTACGATTATAGAACGGGAAACCATGAGGTCCACGATGATATTCATTTATCCAGACATGGCTAAGACCTCTAATCTCATTCCAATCTACAAATAAATCAATTTTTCTTAGATAAATCCCAGTTTTATGGATTAAACACTTCCATTTGAACAAGAAAGATAGAAGAAAAGTAAGGAGCAAAACCGCAACTGTAACAACCTTCAACTCCTCTTGTCCGATAGTCAAAGATAGATTAAAAAAGTGAATTTGCGCTTTTTTTGCATCTAAGATCATTGAAATCACAGTTAGAAATACTAGAAAGATAAATAGTATAAATCTATAAAAAATACTATGAAATTTTACTCCATTTTTCATCTCGATTATCCCCCAGCCACTTAAAGTCCCTAACCCTAGTATACCACTAAATCTAGTCTATTTATGATTTTTTCTAGTATGAAAGTTAGTGAAACGGCATTAGATAATAGAGCTCTATAATTCTGTAGTGAGTAAAACCACTATGAGATTATGGAGCCTATTTTGTTGGCTTGAATTGTCAAATTAAGTGCACATTTTATCACAAACCTACTTGATATTAAAGACCCTAACATCAAGAGTGTAGATATTATCAATATGGATCCCCCAAAAGGAAATCACTGAAGAAATATGATTTTCAAAAAAAATCTAAAATCCCTTATCTAGAATGTGCGGGATACAAAATTCTAATTCGTCTAAGGAAACGGCGCTTCCGCTGTAAAGTCTGTAAAAAAATGGCTGTCGCAGAGACTCCCTTAGTCAAGAAAAACCACCAAATCGCTCAAAAATTAATCGAGAAAGTTCCTATGACGGTCATCGCTGAAAGCTTGGCTATCTCCACTTCCACCGTCATTCGTAAACTGAAAGAGTTTAAATTCAAGACAGATTTATCTTCCAACTCACATGTCTTGGGATAAATACAGCTTCAAGAAAGGTAAGATGAGCTTCATTGCACAAGATTTTGATTCAAATAAGATCCTAGTTATCTTAGACGGACGGACTCAAGCAACGATTCGCAATCATTTCCTTCGTTATTCTAGACAGGTCCGAAATGGAATGAAAGTCATTACAATGGACATGTTTAGCTCCTACTACGACATCGCTAAGAAACTCTTTCCTTCTGCTAAAATCATCCTCGATTGCTTTCACATTGTACAAAATCTCGGCCGTGCTATGAGCTGCCTTCGCAACCAAATCATGAATCAGTTTGATAGGAGATCGCACGAATATAAGGCAATCAAACGCTACTGGAAACTCATCCAACAGGAGAGTCGGAAACTAAGTCATAAACGCTTTTATCGCCAGACCTGAAAAAACACTATAATCTCTATCAGCTCTTGTTTTTTAACTTTCAGAACAAGGAGGCAGAGAATTTTTTCGAACTCATTGAAAATAATCTCAATCTGGTCCACCCTCACTTTCAGACTGTCTTTAAAACCTTCCTCAAGGATAAAGAGAAGATTGTCAACGTCCTTCAGTTACCTTATTCCAACGCAAAATTGGAAGCGACTAATAATCTCATTAAACTCATCAAACGAAATGCCTTTGGTTTTCGGAACCTTGAAAACTTCAAAAAAAGAATTTTCATCGCTCTCAACATCAAAAAAGAAAGGACGAAATTCGTCCTTTCTCGATCTTAGCTTTTCTTCAACCCACTAGAGTTGATAAAGATTCTCAAATTGTATCACGGAGAATGGGGGATTCGAACCCCCGCGCCAGTTACCCGACCTAACGATTTAGCAAACCGTCCTCTTCAGCCTCTTGAGTAATTCTCCAAAATATTTAATTAATAGGTATAAGTTGATTTAAACTCCTACACTCGCTTTATAGCTCTCTGTATACGGAGAATGGGGGATTCGAACCCCCGCGCCGGTTACCCGACCTAACGATTTAGCAAACCGTCCTCTTCAGCCTCTTGAGTAATTCTCCTATTAATGGGCACGAGTGGACTCGAACCACCGACCTCACGCTTATCAGGCGTGCGCTCTAACCACCTGAGCTACGCGCCCAAGTTCAAAAACTTGGTATGAACTTTCGTTCAAAGCGGGTGACGAGAATCGAACTCGCGACAACAGCTTGGAAGGCTGTAGTTTTACCACTAAACTACACCCGCTTAATAAAATAAAATATGGCGCGAGACGGAATCGAACCGCCGACACATGGAGCTTCAATCCATTGCTCTACCAACTGAGCTACCGAGCCAAATTGCGGGAGCAGGATTTGAACCTACGACCTTCGGGTTATGAGCCCGACGAGCTACCGAGCTGCTCCATCCCGCGTTAATATAAAAAGGAGGATGTGGGATTCGAACCCACGCACGCTTTTACACGCCTGACGGTTTTCAAGACCGTTCCCTTCAGCCGGACTTGGGTAATCCTCCATTATTTACAATGGACCTTGTAGGACTTGAACCTACGACCACTCGGTTATGAGCCGAGAGCTCTAACCAGCTGAGCTAAAGGTCCAACAAGATCAATATAGCGGCGAAGGGGATCGAACCCCCGACCTCCCGGGTATGAACCGGACGCTCTAGCCAGCTGAGCTACACCGCCATGAATCGGGAAGACAGGATTCGAACCTGCGACACCTTGGTCCCAAACCAAGTACTCTACCAAGCTGAGCTACTTCCCGAGTTAAATAGAAAAAATGCACCCTAGAGGATTCGAACCTCTAACCGCCTGATTCGTAGTCAGGTACTCTATCCAGTTGAGCTAAGGGTGCTCATCATTATATGCCGAGGACCGGGATCGAACCGGTACGATCGTTACCAATCGCAGGATTTTAAGTCCTGTGCGTCTGCCAGTTCCGCCACCCCGGCCTCTCTAAGCGAACGACGGGATTCGAACCCGCGACCCCCACCTTGGCAAGGTGGTGTTCTACCACTGAACTACGTTCGCATCGACCTCTTATTCTATATAAAAAAATGCCGGCTACATGACTTGAACACGCGACCCTCTGATTACAAATCAGATGCTCTACCAACTGAGCTAAGCCGGCTACTTTCTATTATGCGGGTTAAGGGACTTGAACCCCCACGCCGTTAAGCGCCAGATCCTAAATCTGGTGCGTCTGCCAATTCCGCCAAACCCGCAAATATGACCCGTACTGGGCTCGAACCAGTGACCCATTGATTAAAAGTCAATTGCTCTACCAACTGAGCTAACGAGTCTAAAATAACTTCCGTTATCTTACGGTCCCGACGGGAATCGAACCCGCGATCTTCGCCGTGACAGGGCGACGTGATAACCGCTACACTACGGGACCTATGGGAGTTAACGGGATCGAACCGCTGACCCTCTGCTTGTAAGGCAGATGCTCTCCCAGCTGAGCTAAACTCCCAAAAAGGAAGCCTCTAAACTTCCTATTCTGCTAAGCGACTTCCATATCTCACAGGGGGCAACCCCCAACTACTTCCGGCGTTCTAGGGCTTAACTGCTGTGTTCGGCATGGGTACAGGTGTATC
>NZ_NCVA01000029.1:0-200 GCF_002096685.1 Streptococcus oralis subsp. dentisani
AGCGCGAGCCACTCTGCGTCAGTATCAGCAAGCCAAAGCGCTTCAGCATCAGTAAGTGCAAGCCAATCAGCATCTGTATCAGCTAGCCAATCAGCAAGCGCGTCTGTATCAGCAAGTCAAAGTACTTCAGCATCAGTAAGCGCAAGCCAAAGTGCTTCAGCTTCAGCATCTAACAACCAGAACTCAGCTTCTATCTCAGC